>JAGLDN010000259.1 GCA_023145575.1 Psychromonas sp. | reverse complement strand
TTAAACTACGCTCATGCGCTTCATCGATAATAATAGTGTCATATTGGCTTAAAAAGCGATCATTTTGAATTTCCGCGAGTAAAATACCATCGGTCATCAATTTTATATAAGATTTATCACTGACTTTATCAGTAAAACGAACGCGATAACCGACTGTTTCACCTAGCTCTGAATCTAACTCTTCCGCTATACGATTCGCAACCGTGCGCGCCGCAATTCGCCTTGGCTGTGTATGTCCAATCAAGCCGCTTACACCACGCCCTAACTCTAAACATATTTTAGGTATTTGAGTAGTTTTACCAGAGCCCGTTTCACCAGCAATGATCACAACTTGATTGTCACGAATGGCTTCTAAAATAATGTCTTTTTTCTGACTAACAGGCAGTGCTTCGGGGTAGCTCACTTCTGGGAGGTTTTCTAAACGTAACGCGCGCTTATCTATAGAGGTTTGAATATCACAAGCCACTTTAACTAAGGCTAATTCTTTTTTTTCTGCTGTATTATTTTTTAATGCGCCATCAATACGCCTAGCAAGACGAAATTGATCTTTATACATGGCATTAGATAAGTGTTTTTTTAGCGTAGAAGCGGTTACGAATGCAGTCAAAGTGACACCTTGCGAAGTTTAAAACTTAAATTTTAGCAAGGCTACTGTAAAAAAGACAGAAACAATAAAATTATACGTTAAACTTTTTAAGAACTGCTTCTAATGCTGGAATTTTAATGGGCTTGTGAATAATATCATTCTGTCCGCTGGCCAATAAATCATTTGTCGTTTTTTCAAACGCATCTGCGGTACAACCGACAATAACCGTTTCTTTTTGAATACAATCTAACTGTCGAATTGCAATAGTTGATTCTTTTCCATCCATCACCGGCATATGGTAATCCATAAAAATAAGCGCATAATTATTTTTTTCAACCATTTCTACGGCTATTTTTCCGTCAACAGCACTTTCAGTCTGATAGCCCAGTTTTTTTAGCATCATACATAACACCATCGTGTTCACTTTGTTATCATCGACCACAAGAATAATATTTTCATTTTTAGTTGTTTCAACCGTATTAGTCGGGGTTTCTTTTGTAATTAACTCTACCACCCTTTCATCTGAAATTGTTTCTAGCATCAACTCAACAATAAAAGTAGAGCCCTTGCCAATTTCACTTTTTAATGACAATGTTCCGCCCATTAGCTCAACGAGTTTACTGGTAATACTCAGACCTAGCCCCGTTCCACCAAACGTGCGCGTTGTTGATGATTCTGCTTGCGAAAAGGCCTCAAAAACATGAGATTGTTTCGATTCCGCAATGCCAATGCCCGTATCCTTTACTGAGAATTCTATTTTTACTTGTTCATTTCCAATCAACTCCGCACTGCAATGAACGTAAACACCACCTTGAGGAGTAAATTTTACCGCGTTACTCACCAGATTATTAATCACTTGTCGTATTCTTACTTCATCACCATAAAGCAATCTATTTTTTAAGTTATCTGAAATCACCAGTTGTAGTTCAATCTTTTTACTCTCAGCTATCGCAACAAAATTTTGGTGAACACTATTAAAGCTAGCCTCTAAATTAAAACGTGTTTTTTCAATTGATAATTTTCCCGCTTCAATTTTAGAAAAATCTAAAATTTCATTCAATATAACCATCAAAGAATCACCTGACTCAATGAGTACAGATATCTGCTCTCGTTGATCTGGATTGAGTGATGAATTTTTTATTAATTGCGCCAT
>JAGLDN010000258.1 GCA_023145575.1 Psychromonas sp. | reverse complement strand
AACTGTAAAGTTTAGAAATTTAGTGCCACACAAGAGCGTCAATATAACATATATTTTATCCTGCATTAGGACGATACCCATGTTGTCATTCAAGATGCTGCACTCAGTCGACCGCGCGGATATCAAGCAGTTTAAAACACCTATATTTATTGACTGTCATTGCTATTAAATACAAGCACTCCTATTTGTTGCCACTGCCAAGCGCCAATAATTTAGCATTTCCACCCACTGCTGTCACGTTTATTGTTCTTGTGCGTTCAGTAATAAAGCGATAAACAAAGTATTTATCCACCAAGGTGCTAAATTGTTTAAAATCACTTTCTACAATTAATTGTGCAATTAAACCTTCACGAGAAGCAAGCTGTTTATTAATTTGTATCGCCTGTATTTCCTCTCCTGCATATGCAACACCTGCGGCGCTAGGATTGGCAATAAGAAGATCAATATGTTTGAAGTCAACCGATTGAATAATTTGATCATTGATTCCAACCCCATTAAGCGTCATCATTAATTTTTTACCAAGCGCGCTTTCACTGTTAGGTAAACACAAAATAATACAATTTCCCGCGAGAAGCGCCCCTACGATTAAGCCTGTAACGGCAACCACCGGCACATTTTCGCAAGCCGTTATCACAAAAGTACCTCGCCCACTGCTATAGAGCGCATTACTCTCTCCTGTAGGCCCAGGCATTAGTTGCTCTGTCGCTATCAGCGGTAATGCTTGTTGTATTTGATAATTAACAATTTTTGACGGCATTGAGCCTAACGTTACATCGTTTAACAGGACATTCGCCCAATCTAATAAATAATCTGCGCGTTTATTTGCGCCTGAATTATTCCATGCAACCCACGCTTGGTTTGCCAGTTCAACTTGCTTCATTGACTGCATATCTCCCCCTAAACTATTTGTGAGTTTTTAAGTATCACAGGTTTTGTGAAGCGTAATAAATAACGGGGGCCACCTGCTTTTGGCCCAGTACCAGAGAGCCCTTGCCCACCAAAAGGCTGCACGCCTACGACTGCACCCACTTGATCTCGGTTGATATAACAATTGCCAACGCGACTATATTTTTCTATGTTCAAATAATTTAGCTCATTACGACTATGGATCCCCATTGTTAAACCGAAGCCTGCCGCATTCACCTGATCAATCACCGCATTTAATTGATTTGCTTTATAACGAATGATATGCAAAATAGGTCCAAAGTTTTCTTTGCTTAATTGACTTAAATGTTTTATTTCTATCGCTGTCGGCGGTACAAAATCACCGACATCACAATCAGGCGATAAGCTTACCTTCTTAACCAATATGTTGTCTTTTATCAAGGTATCAATATGATTTAATAATTGTTTTTTTGCATTTTTATCAATAACTGGCCCAACATCCGTGCGATGTAAATACGGCAAACCAACCGCTAGCTCGTCCATTGCTCCTTGAATTAATTCAATCACACGATCCGCAATATCAGTTTGAATAAATAACACACGTAAAGCCGAGCAACGTTGCCCTGCAGAGGCAAATGCTGAGCGGATAACATCACTAACAACTTGCTCAGGTAAAGCCGTGCTATCAACTATCATCACATTTTGACCACCCGTTTCTGCAATCAGTGTTGCAGGCGTGATGCCTCTGTTTGCAAGCGTTTTGTTAATACGTTGCGCCGTCGCTGTTGATCCCGTAAAAACAACACCCGTCACGCGCTTATCAGAAGTTAATTGAGCACCAATTTCCCCCCCTGTACCAACTAACAATTGAATAGCCTGTTTGTCAATGCCTGTTTCAAGCAATAATTCAAGCGCACGATAAGCAATTAATGACGTGGATTCAGCAGGTTTTGCAACGACGGTATTACCACTGACTAATGCCGCTGAAACCTGCCCTAAAAAAATAGCTAATGGAAAATTCCACGGGCTAATACAAACGAAAACGCCTTGACCTTGCCTCATAATTTGACGCGTTACACCATCAAAACCAACAAGATCTTGTGCACCGCTAAAATTATCAATCGCTTGTTGCGCATAATATCGGCAAAAATCAACTGCTTCACGCACTTCATCGATACTATCGTGAATGGTTTTACCTGCCTCTTTATGACAAAGTGCGATTAACTCTGGCATATTTTCTTCCAGTAAATCGCCTAGTTTTTGTAAATAACTGGCACGCAGTTCAACGGCGACATTTGACCATGTAGGGTAAAAACGAAATGCATTTTCAAGTGCATTTTCAACGTCTTTATCACTGGCATAAACCACTTCACCAACGTGAATGGTGCGATCATAAGGTGTAGTTATTTGATGTTGTTCAAGCGGTTTGTTTTTACTAATTAATGTTTTTTTGCCATTGAGTAGTGAGCCTCCTATCCACTGTTTTTTCATCTGAAAATCAATTTTCTTTTGAAAAGGAAATAGTTCACTTTCAATATCAATGTTTACGTTACACGCGTTTTTACGATCATTAAAAATATTAGGCGGTAAGCAAATTAAACCATTATGTAATGTAGATCTACTTTGCAATACATTAGTAGGGTGTTCAATTAATTGAGAAACTGGACATTTAGCATCGATTAATCGATTTACAAACGAGCTGTTCGCGCCATTTTCAAGTAATCGGCGCACTAGATACGGCAGCAAATCTTTATGACTGCCAACAGGTGCGTAGATGCGAACTTTTGACGAATACATCAGGGCGACATGATCATACAAAGCTTCACCCATGCCATGCAATCGCTGAAACTCATAGTTTGAATGGCTTGCCATCGAGACAATAGCAGAAATAGAATGTGCATTATGACTTGCAAATTGCGGATAGATTAGCCCTTGAAGATGTACGCCTAGCAAGAAACGCGCACAGGCTAAATAAGCGACATCTGTTGATTCCTTACGTGTATAAACAGGGTAATTTGCATAACCTTTTTGTTGAGAGAGTTTAATTTCACTGTCCCAATAGGCACCTTTGACTAAACGCAAAGCAATACAATCACCTTGTGCATTAGCAAGCCCTGCAAGCCATGTCAAAACAGCTAAAGCACGCTTCGAGTAGGCTTGCACAACCAGCCCTAGTTTCCCCCACCCTTTTGCAGCATCAGAGCGGTATAGCTTTTCAAATAATATTAAGGATAGCTCAAGGCGATCAGCTTCCTCTGCATCAATGGTTATCGCAACATTAAGCGCTCTTGCTCGCTTAATAAGACCGCTAACACTTACAAACATTTCACTTAAAATACGCTCCTTATTTGCCATTTCATAACGCGGATGAAGTGCAGAAAGTTTGATTGAAACAGTTGAATTATCTTTATTATTTGAGATTGCACCTAATGTTTCAATTGCATCAAGATAAGACAGCAAGTATTTTTTGGCATCCATCGCTGTCACAGCAGACTCACCTAGCATGTCATAGGAATATAAAAACCCTTTCTTAGAAAATGCCAGCCCATTTTTTTTAGCCTCTTTGATGGTTCGACCAAGAACAAATTGGTGTCCCATAATTTGCATCGCTTTGTTCATGACTTGGCGAATAATTGGCTCTGATATTTTATTAACTAGACGTTTAATGACATGAGCCGATTTATCTTGCTTACTGATATTAAGACTCACTACTTTCCCCGTTAATAATAATCCCCATGTAGAGGCATTGACAAAAACACAATCAGATTTTTTTAAATGAGATTGCCAATCTGCAACACTCAACTTATCTTTAATTAACGCATCAGCGGTTGCCGTGTCAGGAATGCGCATTAAAGCTTCGGCTAAACACATCAGTAAAATACCTTCTTTTGTATCAAGACTGTATTCAAGTAATAGCGCATCTATAAGATGAACAGCATTTTTATCAAGTCGCACACGATTAACAAGCGCCATTGCTTTATTTTCGATGAATACTCGCTCTTGATCCGAAGGTGTGGCAATTGGGATGAGCTGCTTCAAAAGCACACCTTCGTCAACCATATACAAGGGAGAAATACTGTCCCACAACTCAGACAGTGGTTTATCAATATAAGAGACTTTTAATGTCTCAGCGGGTAAAAATAATAACATAATGGATATCTCTTAAAGCCGAAAAAATAATATACCCAAAGAGTATATGATCTCGGTATCATTGAGTGAAGGAAATTTAATCACTTATTTCGTGCGAGGAGGTGCCTTATCATGGGTATTATTAACAGGAGGAGAAAAGTAATAATAAATAAAAGCAACACCGTGCAATAACATCCAAATAGCACATAAAAAAAACACCATCAACAGCGCAATACTCGCCACTGATTTAGGGTTCAACTGCATAGTATAATACCAAGAGATAGCACTGACTAGCAATAAAATTAAAGTCTGCCACATACAAACTTTACAACGCCCTAATTTTTGTTTCCAAATATTATTTTCACAATCGCGACATGTCACGCTGCCCTCCCTTAATACACTCATTCTCACTATTTTGTGATATTAGCCAGTTTTTTACGCTTTCATGGTCGCCAGTGAAAACGATACGATGCGCCTTCTTTTGCAATTGATATTCATACATAGGATCGTAATAATTTTTTAAAAGAGGTGCTATCCAATCTTGATGCGCTAGAGTATCACCTGTACTTATCTGCTTTTCCAACGCATGATTTAACACCTTAGTGAGCTTAATATAGCGTTCAGAGCCTAATCGCTTGCGAATACCAAATAAGCCATTTAGCAAATGGCTATTATATGCTATCCAGCCTTGCTTTTCACCTAAGCGATCTTGATATTGCTGCTTCATCAGGTCGCAATATTCGATTTGTAATCGTGCTAAGCGTATTTCAAAAGGATCTTTAATAACCACAATCGGAGATGTTGTAAGCGTTTTGAAAAGCCCTAAAGGCACTAAAATTCGCCCGATAAACTTGCTTTCATCTTCCATCACAATTGATTGATGTGTCTCGTAAATGCGTACTAAGTCAATACTCAATTGATTTTCATAAGAAATTTGTGTTGGTTGCTGCTGAACTTTTTTACCAAAACTTGAACCTCGATGATGTGATCGACCTTCAATATCAAGACCATTTTCAAGTGATTGGATCAACAGTGTTTTTCCAGATCCTGTATAACCGCCGAGTACAAGGTTTTTTTGTGACGGCGCAATGTTTAGCTTATCAATTAAAAAACGTCTGATCGCTTTGTAACCACCTGGTACAAGCTCAATATCAACACCAATCTCTTTTAGAAAGTCTACCGTCAGGCGAGATCTTAATCCCCCGCGAAGACAATATAACCATGCCTTAGGATTATTTTTCTTAAATGATGCCCAGCGTTCAATTCGTCTCGGAAGATCATGTTCAACCAGCTGATGCCCTAGCAAAATCGCCGCTTGTTGCCCTTTTTGTTTATAGCATGTACCGACTAAGCATCGTTCTTCATCGCTTAATAATGGCATATTTTGACTGCTCGGGAATGCGCCTTGCGCAAATTCTCCAGGAGATCTTAAATCAATTAAAGGCGTATCTGATAATAATATTGATTTATACAATGCTCGATTATTTTCCATCTTATTTGACAGTAATCATTGGGCTATCAGGTATATTTTCCTGCATATGGCCTATCATTGTTAAATTAATATCATGCTGCCCTGCCACTGAATTAATTATATCAACTTGATCAGGTCCTACACTTATGAGTAAACCACCTGAGGTTTGTGGGTCACATAAAATAGTACGCTGTAAATCACTAAGTGCTGAGATCTTATCACCGTAACTTTCAAAGTTTCGATGTGAACCACCAGGTATTGCACCAAGGGCAATATACTCTTCAATACCATCAAGCAACGGAACATCAGAAAACGTGAGCTCTGCCGATAAATTACTTCCCTCACAAATCTCAGATAAATGCCCTAACAAACCAAATCCAGTAACATCTGTCATCGCATGTACACAAGTTTGGTCACTCAGTGGAATGCCAACGCGATTTAGTTCGCACATTGTATCTCGTGCAATATGTTGATGCGTTGATTTTAATAAACCTTTCTTTTGAGCAGTCGTTAAAATACCAATACCAAGCGGTTTTGATAAAAATAATAAGTCACCTGCTTGTGCTTGATTATTTTGTTTCACTTTGTTTGTGTCAATAACACCTGTCACGGCTAAGCCAAAAATAGGCTCTGGCGAATCGATAGAGTGCCCACCAGCAAGGGAAATACCGGCTTGATGACAAACGAAACGGCCGCCATCTATCACTTTTGCTGCAACATCTGCAGAAAGTTTATTAATTGGCCAGCCTAAAATCGCAATTGCCATGATGGGCTTGCCACCCATCGCGTAAATATCACTGATTGCATTGGTTGCCGCTATTCGACCGAAATCAAAAGGATCATCAACAATGGGCATAAAAAAATCTGTGGTACTCATAATACTTTTACCAGCACCAATATCATAAACAGCGGCATCATCCTTACTTTGATTACCAACCAGTAAATTTACATCATTAAATTCAGGTAAATCAGACTTTAATATATTTTCTAATACTTTAGGAGATATTTTGCAACCACAACCCGCGCCATGACTGTATTTAGTTAAACGTATTTTCGTCATCCATTACTCCTGCTTTTAATTAAAAATGGAGGATCTATCTATAAGGATTGAGTAGTCTATTAATATACGATATGACGTGAAAATGCAACATCAGAAACGAACTCGATTATCTGAGGTAAGGCTTAATTAACAACAAGATGTTAATGATTAATCGGTTAATCTATTGCCTATTGTGGTAGCTCAATGCAGGCATTCGAGGCTTGCCCCAGCAAGGAAAGCAGGTTGCACCAATGCGTTTCATTATAAAATCCCGACTTGGCGCGACAGTTAAGCATTACGTTTTTTGTTTAATTCTACTAGCAGGTGATAAACGTGGTAATCACCCGCTGGGAGAATTAAAATAAAGATTTTAATTGCTAAGTGGTTATTATACATATAGATTTTATATCAACACGCCTTGGTACTCGTTGCCTTGCCCTGCGGCATACAAGCTCGAAAAACAAGACTGCGTTACAATAATCAAAAGTGCCTAATATTGTGCCTTGTTCTGATTATCGAGCTTGAGCCTGACAAAGCATTTTTGCGTCACATGGGTATATACACGTTATCATTCAAGGCGCAAAATTTAGCAAGCTTTGAGGTAAAAAGATGCGAAGCAAAGATGGTTGTAGGTTATCCCGATCCATTTTTTTAGTTAACCATGCGCTGTAGAACCTTGGATCTACATGCCCCCTTCACCCTTTCTGAACAAGAAATCACGCCCCACGTGACAATCGCCAAATTCATTTTTTCGGCATCAACAAAGGTACTTTCAGCATTTTCATAAGAGAAGAATGGTCCTCCGCCGTATCTCTCAAACCTCATAGCCATCTTGCTATCTCTTTGTACAATATATTTTTCGGCTCTGCTACATTTATATTTAAACTTTCCGAAAATCTGGTATTGGTAGTGTAGGCATTTGAATTTTTATTGCCATTGCCATCGCCA
>JAGLDN010000257.1 GCA_023145575.1 Psychromonas sp. | reverse complement strand
GCCATGCCAATGTTAAGTCAATTAAGCACTGGTGTGCGACCCCTAATTATTTGTACCCATATGACGATGCAACAAAGGTAAAAGGAGGGGGTTAAATCAAGTATTCTCTTGACTCTCGTTCAATATTATCGAGCTCATCAAGTAATTCTAGCAACTCGGGTTCAAGTGATTTTGCTTCTATCGCTTGTTTTAATCCTTGCTCTATAATATCTATTATTTTCCTTAATTTTGGCACGCCGCTATAACAGCAACCCCCATGCACGCGATGGATCAGTTCTTGAAACTTGTCTTGAGGCATTTCATCTTTTAATATTAAATTAACTGCTCCTCTTATTTGTGTAAACTCACTCAGTAGCATGGTTATCATTTCTTGTGCTAAATCTGCTTTTCCTGCGGACTGTTTTAGTGCAAGTTTCCAATCAAATGAACACAGTGTTTTGCCACGTTGAATATCAATTGGCATGGCATACTCCGACGTGTTGTGTTGCTGAGCCTCTTTTGTCCAGATATTAATGATGTTTTCAAGTACGGATTCATCTATTGGTTTAGCAAGACAATCATTCATGCCCTTTTGTAAATATTCAGATTTTTCCTCTGGAAAAATATGGGCTGTTACTGCAATAATTGGGGTATTAGCATTCATTGGATCATTTTTAATTTGTCGGGAAGCGTTGATACCATCTAAAATTGGCATTTGAATATCCATAAAAATGATATCAAAATGCTGTTTTTTTGCACATTCCACGGCTTCTTGCCCATTAACACATGTTGATAGATGCCTGACGCAATCAGAAAGCATTGCTGATATTAATTTTAAATTAGCAGGGTTATCATCAACGGCCAGTACGCTAATGTTTTTCCGTTGCCGCCGAGGTGTCATTATTGGCACTGTAAAGCTCTCTATTTGTCTGTTAGATAACAACGCATCGGCAATATTATTGTGGTTAATCGGTTTACTTAGGCAGTGAGAAACACGCGTATTTTTAATTTTATCATAGTCAATTGGGTTACTTGAGTTTAGTAATACAATAACGTTACTGGTAAATTGTTGAGCTAAACTTATATATTCGTATAAAGGGGCTAAATCAGCACAGTGACTATAACCGATAATAATGCTGTCATAAACTTTCTGGCAATGTTCTATAAATTGTTGCTTTGTTGTGGCTAAAATTAAGTTCATTTTCCATTGCTCTAATAATTGAGCACATGCGCTTATTGCAGATCTATTTGCATCAAAAAGTAACACCGATTTATTTTTTAAAATATCAGTTTCACGCTGTTTAAGTAAATTATGGTTGTTTTTTTCAAAATTAATTGTAAATGAGAAAATTGTGCCTTTATTTATTTTTGAACTAAGACTTATCCTGCCACCCATTTCATCAACAAGTTTTTTTGTGATAACTAAGCCTAGACCTGTTCCACCATATTGACGCGTTATACTGCTATCTGCTTGGCCAAACGGTTTGAATAATTGTGACTGCTGATCCTGTGAAATACCAATGCCCGTGTCTGAAATTGTAATTTTCAACATGGTCATCATATCTGATCCTTGATACGTATTAGTACATTGAACTTTAACATCTATATTACCTTTCTGAGTAAATTTGATGGCATTACCAATAAGATTTGTCATGATCTGTTGTAAGCGCATTGAATCGCCAATGACATTCTCTGGTACCGCCGGATCAAACATCATACTTAATTCTAGATCTTTCTCATGTGCACTAGCCGCAAGTAAAAGCATGGTTTCATGAATGCTATCTCTTAGATTAAAGGGTATGCTTTCAAGTTTTAATTTGCCCGCTTCGAGTTTTGAAAAATCCAAAATGTCGTTAATGATGGTTAATAAATTACCCGCTGAGCGTTCGATAGTTTGTAAATAATCAACCTGCCCTTCGTTCATTTGTGTTTTCAATAGTTGGCGGGTAAAACCGATTACGCCATTAAGAGGCGTGCGTAATTCATGGCTCATATTCGCGAGAAAGTCTGATTTAACCATGCTAGCCTCTAGTGCTTCTTTGCGTGTTATATCAATCTCGATATTTTGAATTTCCATTTGATCAAGTGTTTCTCGCAATTCACTTGTCGCAAGATCAATACTATCTTGCATTTCACTGTGATGCTTTGACATTGCGACAGCCATTTCATTAATGCCATCTTTTAAAAGCTGAAGTTCACCGTTATATTCCCCATAAACACGAGAGTTAAGTCTCCCGAGGCTAATTTTCTCAACGATTTGTGCCATTTGTGAAACAGGCTCCGTGATGCGCCGAGCTTGTTTTAGAGCAAAAAACAAGCTGCCTAAAATACCAATGAAAACGATTAACAGTGAAATACTAGCATCGCGATATAATAATAACTCAACAGGATGAGGGGATATTTCTAGTGAGATATAACCAATGATTTTATGTGAGGAATCAAAATTAAGATTGTATTGTAAAAAATTACTTTCGTTAGTGATGGGACTAAAAATAACAACTTCATCTTTAAACTTTCGCACTTGTGTTACATCAGGGATAGGTTTTTTGCCGGTTAATTGCAGGCGGTGAAAACCACTATGGTAATTACTGGTGACAAATAATTTATTATGCGCATCGAAAATGGCAATACTTTTAATCATTTCACTATTTTTTCGATGTGTTAGACTTATTAAACGCTGAAGGATCTCTCTGGTGCCATCATGCATCCCATATTCACAGGCAATTGCAAGTGGCTCTGCAATATTGATTGCATTGTTGATGAAGGATCTATTCGCTTCATGGTAACGATTATATAAAAAATAACTCGCAAGTAACCCTCCAATAAAAATAGTGGGTAATAAAGTGTAGGTAATAACCTGTGATCGTAATCCATATTTTGCCATAATTTCATTTCAATTTAATAATTTTCGAAAAGTGCTTACTTTTGATTGATAAATCAAGGAATGTTAATCTTGCTCAATTAACATTTTAACGTAACATAGGCATAACATAAATAGAAGTTATAATCTTATAGCTTCACCACCCTGTAGATTGTTATGGCACAGTTCTTTAAAATAAAACAAGTAAATTCCACAAAAAAAATAATTGTCAAAAATATTTTGATTGAAAAATTAGATCATCAAGGACAAGGGCTTGCTTTTTTTCAAAATAAACCGTTATTTGTTAAGGGAGGATTGACAGGTGAAAGGCTAGATATTCAAATTACCGAAAATAAAAAACGCTTTAGTAAAGGTATTATTAAACATATTTCAAAAGTCTCGCCATCTAGAATTAAGCCTCAATGCATGCATTATGATGAATGTGGAGGCTGTGATCTTCAACATTGCGATAGTGCTACTGAACGAAAAATAAAAGAAACCGGTTTACAGGATTTATTTAAAAGATTCGCAAAACTTGAACAAGTGGATATCATCAATTCGCTGTTAGATCATGAATGGGGATATCGTCGTACTGCGCGATTTGGATTGCAGTTTAACCGAAAAACAAACACACTAGAGATGGGCTTTCGACGAAAAGGCTCGAATACATTGATTGATCAGCAAGAATGCCCAGTGCTAATAGCTGAACTTGAAGTTTTAATAAAGCCGATAAAGAAATTATTAAATCGATTACCAAGCAAAGCACAACTTGGTCATGTCAATCTCCTTTTTTCAGATGAAGGTGCTATTGTTTTATTGCGGCATTTACAGCCGTTAACGTCTCAAGATATTAAATTAATTATTGCGTATTCAGAAAGTAAACACCTAAACTTTTATACTCAGCCTAATAATGGTCAAAGTTGCTGCCTCTTTGGTAAGGGAAATCTTACTTATCAATTGCCAATGTGGCATTGTCAATTTAATTTTAACCCGACAGATTTTTTACAAATCAATGAAAAGGTTAACCAAAAAATGGTCGAACAGGCAATTACTTGGTTAACCCTAGATGAAAATGATTACGTATTGGATTTGTTTTGTGGTCTAGGTAATTTTACATTGCCAATTGCACGTAGCGTAAAAAAAGTTGTTGGCATTGAAGGCGTTCAAGCAATGGTTGATCGCGCAGATTACAATAAGCGACTAAATAACATTGAAAATGCTTATTTTTATCAAGCGGATTTAAATGCAACAAATTTAATGAAATTTGATTGGAACAAGCGAACGTTTAACAAGGTATTGCTCGATCCTAGTCGTGCGGGTGCTTTTAAATGCATGAATTTTATCATTAAACTTAAGCCGACACATATTGTTTATGTGTCTTGCGACCCTCTGTCGCTTGCAAGAGATAGTAAGCAATTATTAGACGCCGGTTATCATTTAGATAAATTAGGTTTGTTAGATATGTTTCCGCAAACCAGTCATATAGAGTCTATGGCCTTGTTTAAAGTGTCATCATCAATTAGCTATCAATCAACAAAACAATTAAAAACATGCCTTTAATTTGATAATAATGACCACACAACGATTGTTCTCAAAAGTAGTCAATAAATAAATCGCTAAATAGAACTTTATCTTCCGCCATTATTTATCTCACAACAAGCAATATTTTGTATATACTCCCTATGACATTGCATCTTGAGGCAAAATTGGTATAAAATAGAAATGCATATAGTTAACTATTGCAAAGTCAGTTCAAATGATGTTTCCTTGATTTGGATCATTTTTCTAGAAATATTTGAACCTTAAATGAGTGTGATTAATATTGAGGAGTTACAATGGTTTCCATAAGAAGTTCACACTTTTCTCGAACACATAATACAGATCCGACTAAGTGGATAACAACACTTGGGCTAATGAATGACGATCAAGAAAAGTTATTGCAGAATTATTATAAAATATTACCTTTGTGCGTAAATAAAGAAGACATACCACTCTTGCAGCGCGGTATACAAATAATTGAAATATTAGTGACATTAAACATGGATATAGATACCTTGAATGCTGCACTTATTTTCCCGTTACTCGCACACCATCACATATTGACACAAGAGCAAGTTGAAGAAAGCTGGGGAAAAGGCGTGGCAAAACTTGTTAAATACTCCACAGATATGGAAGGGATCCGCGTTTTTCAAGGGCAAAGTGCATCAGAAATAGCCCCATCACAAGTGGCTAATTTACGACATATGCTACTTGCCATGGTTGGAGATATACGAGCAGTTGTGATAAAACTCGCTGAACGCGTTTGTTATATGCGGGAAATTCGTTATAAAGATAATCTCACAAAAGTAACGACTGCAAATGAAGTTTCAGCTATTTACGCTCCGCTTGCAAATCGATTAGGCATTGGCCAATTAAAATGGGAACTTGAAGATTTAACTTTCTTTTATCAACAGCCCGAGGCTTACAAAAAAATAGTCGTCTTACTTGCAGAAAAACGCAAAGATAGAGAAAATTATATTAAACAGTTTATCGATGACGTTGAAAAATTATTGAAAGATATCCAGATAAACGGGAATGTATACGGACGACCAAAGCATATTTATAGTATTTATCGAAAATTGCAGAAAAAGGAATTGAAATTTGATGAGCTATTTGATGTAAGAGCAGTAAGGATCATTGTCGATGGAATTGAAGATTGTTATGCGATATTAGGTGCTGTCCATAGCCAGTTCAATCATATATCGAGTGAGTTTGTTGATTATATTGCAAAACCAAAAGCGAATGGTTACCAATCTATTCATTCAATTGTCTTAGGAAAAACTGAAAAACCAATTGAAGTGCAAATTCGTACACAACAGATGCATTATGATGCAGAATTAGGTGTTGCGGCACATTGGAAATATAAGGAACGCAGTCCAGGCGGAAAGGCTGCCACGGATTATGAAGAAAAAATAACATGGTTACGAAAAATTTTAGCTTGGCAAAAAGAGATTTCAAAATCAAATGGGGCACTCGATGCAATGAGAGATCAAATTTTTGATGACAGGGTATATGTTTTTACACCCGATGGAGACGTGATTGATCTCCCGACAGGATCGACACCACTTGATTTTGCATATTATGTTCATAGCCAAATAGGTCATCGTTGTATCGGAGCTAAAGTAGCTAAAAATATCGTTCCATTTACTTATCAGCTTAAAACAGGCGATCAAGTCGAAATTTTAACGCAAAAAGAGCCAATGCCTCGGCGCGATTGGCTAAATCCTAATTTAGGTTATATCAATGCGCCTCGGGCACGGCTCAAGGTAGCACTTTGGTTTAAAAAACAAGATCGTCAAAAAAATGTGATTGCAGGGCGTGATATACTAGAAATTGAATTAGCCAAAGTGCAGCTTAAGCTCAAAGATGCCACGCCTGCGATTGATCGATTTAATGCTCACTGTCTAGATGATATCTTTGCAGGGATTGGCTGTGGTGATTTGCGCATTAATCAAATAATTCACTTCCTCGATGATCATTACCACAAGAAAACACCTGAACAATTAGATCTTGCCGCCTTAGAATCCATCGGAAAACATACTAAAAATAAACAAAACAAAAAAAATGTTAATAATATTATTGTTGATGGCGTTGATAATGTCTTGCACAGTATTGCGCGTTGTTGCCAGCCAATTCCTGGCGAGCCAATTAAAGGTTATATTACGCAAGGTCGTGGAATTTCTATCCATCGAGAGTCATGTTTGCAACTAGAAGATTTAACAGAAGCACACCCTGAACGATTAATTTGTGCTACTTGGGGAGATATTTCTACAGCTGGATATTCTCTGATGTTGCGCCTTGGATCCATCGACCGCAGTGGCTTGCTCAAAGATATAACAACGTTATTCGCAAATGAAAATTTGAATTTGCTAGCTGTATACTCTGTTACAAATGTTAAAGATCATTATGTAACCATTGATTTAAATATTGAAGTCAATAACAGCGAAATTATTTCCCCTTTATTGATTAAGCTAAGACAAATTAAGGAAGTAATGGATGTCAGAAGACTGTAATTGCTACTATTTTTATTTTTATCAGTAAGCCAATTTCATTAAGTAATTAAGTGGTTAGTTAGGTGGATAGGTGGATAGGTGGATCATGGTATGTTTTTATCAAATATCTGACCTGAGGTTGCATCTTGAGCTAACATGGGGAAATACCCGCTACTAATAAAGACGCCAAACTCAACAAATAGTGAAGTAAAAAGTGTCTCAGCACAAAGATGCAATGCTCAGCATTAGATCAGATGTCAGAGCAATGTATAACATTATATCTACCAACTAGGCTAACCGCTGGTAGATACAATTAATATTCAAATATCAATTATTTTATCGTTATTTCTTATACAGATGTTGTAAGTCAGCGCTGCCTTCTTTTCATAACAAAACAAGCTTTCCCCACAATCCTTACCAACTTGCACCAAACACCTAGTGATTAAATTTCGAATTAGAACGCCTTATTTCGCATTATCGTCTTTATTTTAATTCGATTTTATGGGATTAACGTTGCTGATCATCGCGAGGGGCATTTTATGCCGAGTATAACGGCAAAATTTGCATTGCTGTGTTTTCATATAGAACTAGCATGCGTAACTACTTATGACGTAACATTTTCTATATGTTATACACCTAATCCAACATTATCTGTAAATCCGCGACCTTATGCAGACGATAAGTTTTTTTTCCCGCCCTGTGAAAATGCATGTTGCAAAGCATCAAGCAACAAATCAACTCGCCCATCGGATAACGCGTAAAATACCTGCTGCGAAGATTTTCTTGCTTTAACTAACTTATTATTACGCAATACCGCAAGATGCTGCGAAAAAGCAGACTGGCTTAAATTCGAATGCGATCGCAATTGTGAAACGTTCATCTCTCCATTTGTTAATAGGCATAAAACAATCATTCTATCTGTATGTGCAAGTATTTTTAAAAGTGCGCTAACTTCTTTTGCTTTTCCGTGAATATCCTCTAAACACTTTTTCATTATAACCTCCCATGTCACCCATGAATCATAAACAAGTGTTAACTGGGTCTCATTTTACATTTACTGATCTTTCTTTTCAAACTATTTCACTCATACTCCTAATTAAAATGACTTCGAGTTAAGCGATGCTTACTCATTGTAACAAAAGCAGATATTAATTGTATTCAATCAATGCTAAGATTTTTAGGGTCATCAAGGTAAATTAACAGATAATAGCTAGTTATTGCCATTAATTAAAGGCATACGTCTTATTATAGGCAGCAAATTTTACCTTAATTGACTCGTTTTATTGCATAGCGTAATTAACTTAATACGAATGTATTCTAGATTTTACACAGAGAAAACAACTATTTAATTGTAATTGGTATAAAAAAATATAAGGAATATATGTAATGACAGTTGATAATGGTGTAAGAATGCTAGCAGGCGCAATGATACTGCTTAGTGTTTTATTAACGCATTTTGTGCATCCCGCATTCGTGTGGCTAACATTATTTATTGGCGCTAACTTGTTGCAAAGTGCTTTTACAGGGATTTGCCCTGCTGTATTTTTCTTAAAAAAAATGGGCTTCAAGTAGGAAAGTCACTGTAAAAAAGATAAATAAAAGCCATTTATACCCGTTATCTTTGATAATGGATCTCATTTAGAAAAAAACACTTGAAATTATGAAGCATTAACAACTTGTATTTAACGCCAAGCGCTTGGAAGAAAATCCTTTAGATGTTTTCACCACACAGGATGCAAAACATGGAAGGATAGAAGATCGCCATGGTTTAATCTCACTAAATACCAGCGAAATTGAAGATTTAGCTTTTGAGTGTGCAGGGCTAAAAAGCATTGGATATACGTTATCATTCAGAAAGCAAACAGAAAAAGAAGCCAGCTGCTCAAGCAAGTATTACATCAATTCATCGGAGCTAACCAGTGAACAGTTTTTAAATGTAACCAGAGATCCTTGATCGATTGAAAATAGCTTACATTGGAAGCTTGATGTTGGAATTGGAGAAGATCAATGCAGGATAGGACGAGAAAATGCTGTTGAGAATCTCGCAAGCGTACGCCATATTGCATTAAACCGGTTAAAAAGCACTAAAACATTTAAAGCCGGAAGAAAAAGAAAACTACACAAAGCAAATCGATGTGATATTTACCGTGAAAGTGTTTTGAACTCGTAAAAAGTAAATCTAAAAATATAATATTTCAGAAGTGATTAGAAAAACCGTGATTTCGCTACATTTTGAACATGTAATTTTGACGATGTTTTACTGAATTTGAAATTCAAGGAAATTTCAATAAACTTAGTAAAATATTAAAATATTAAAATAATAACAAGGCAAAAAATAACAGCCGTTAAAATATTTTAGAGTGTAGAAATATCAGAGGCTTAGCAGACTGATTTTCTTCCGAATCTGGCCATGTTAATCACTGGTATCACAGGTCAAGATGGTTCTTACCTTGCTGAGTTATTACTGGAAAAAGGTTATGAAGTACACGGCATTAAACGTCGCTCTTCGTCATTAAACACCGAACGTGTTGACCATATCTATCAAGATAATCATGAAAAAAATCAAAAGTTTTTTCTTCATTATGGTGACTTAATGGACTCTTCAAACCTAACGCGTATTTTAAAAGATGTTCAGCCTGATGAAGTTTATAACTTAGGCGCTCAATCACATGTTGCGGTATCATTTGAGTGTCCAGAGTATACCGCGGACGTAGATGCAATGGGAACACTGCGTTTATTAGAAGAAATTCGTTTTTTAGGGATGGAAAAAACAACCAAGTTTTACCAAGCATCTACATCAGAGCTTTATGGTGAAGTACAAGAAATACCACAAAAAGAAACAACGCCATTTCACCCTCGCTCTCCTTATGCAGTAGCAAAAATGTACGCATATTGGATTGTCGTTAATTACCGTGAATCGTACGGAATGTACGCATGTAATGGTATTTTATTTAACCATGAATCTCCTCGTCGTGGTGAAACGTTTGTAACCCGTAAAATTACCCGTGCAATTGCTAATATTTCGCAAGGTTTAGAATCATGTTTATATCTTGGTAATATGGATGCATTACGTGACTGGGGCCATGCAAAAGATTACGTTCGCATGCAGTGGATGATGCTGCAACAAGATAAAGCAGATGACTTTGTTATCGCAACAGGTAAGCAGATCAGCGTCCGACAATTTGTTAAATTGTCAGCGAAGGAAGCAGGCATTGAGCTTGAGTTTATTGGCGTTGGACTTGAAGAAGTCGCAATGATTAAATCAATCACAGGTAATAAT
>JAGLDN010000256.1 GCA_023145575.1 Psychromonas sp. | reverse complement strand
CAAGTTAATTGTCGCCTAATACCTGTTCCAGCAGGTATTACATCGGTTCATCTGAGCTCACGAGTGAACATTTTTTAAATGCAACCAGAGATCATTGCTCGATTGAAAATAGATTACATTGGAAGCTTGATGTTGGAATGGGAGAAGATCAGTGCAGAATAAGACGAGAAAATGTAGTTGGAAAACTCGCAAGCGTTCACCATATTGCTTTAAACCTTCTAAAAAGCACTACATCGTTTAAAGCAGGAATAAAAAGAAAACTGCATAAAGCAAATCGGTGTGATATTTATCGTGATAAGCGCTCTGAACTCGTTAAAAAAAGTAAATTAAATACAATATTACAGAAGTAATAATAAAAAACGTAATTGTTGATATATTTTGACTATGTAATTTTTACGATGGTTTACTGAATTTGAAATTCAAGGGAAATTCAAATAAACTTAGAAAAATAATAAAAAAGTAAAAAATTACAGCAGTTGAAGTATTTTAGAGTGTAGAAATATCAAAGGCTTATCAGGCTGATTTTCTTCGTAATCTAGCCCTGGTTGCATTTCTTTAGATATATTGGCGTTGTGTTTATGCGAGTGTGTACCTTCGACCAGTAGTCACCTTGCAAGGCTATTACCACATTTGGTAATAGCACCTAAACGGCGTTTTCCACCGATTGAATGTTCACTTGATACAAGACCTAACTAGCTCATTAATTTTCTTGGATGGTCAAAACGTGTTAAGTCGCCTAATTCAGCATCTTGATAGATGATACTTTATTCATGCGTATTATCAGGGAGTTAAGCTAGGATCCCAATCTTTCCAAACAGCCTCGTAACCTTGGGCTTTCACTACTGCTGACATGATAGCAGGATCGCGTTTATCTGAAATTTCAAACTGCTCTAATGCTTGATTTGTTTTATCGGCATAGCCGCCTGGCTGTGTGCTGGAGCCTGCGCTTAATGTTGTGATCCCCAGCGGTAAAACATTATCTCTAAAATTGGGCGATTCTCTGGTTGATAATGATAACTCAACTTCAGGGTTAAATATGCGATAGGCACAAATAAGTTGTACTAATTGTTTATCGCTCATCTGTGAGTGTATTTCTATCCCCCCCGTACAAGGTCTTAATCTTGGAAATGAAATCGTATAACGGCTTTGCCAATAGTGTTTCTCTAGATACGTTAAATGCGCCGCAGTATAAAAACTATCACAGCGCCAATCTTCAAGACCGATAAGGCAACCTAATCCCATTTTATGAATACCCGCCTTACCTAAACGATCATGTGTTTGCAGACGATAGTGGAAATCTGATTTTTTGCCTTTTAAGTGGTGCTGTGCATAGGCGCGTTCATTGTATGTTTCTTGGTAAACGAGCACAGCGTCAACACCTGCTGCAATCAGCTGTTTATATTCCGGCTCATCAAGGGGTTGAATTTCAATGGTGATATGTGAAAAATATCCTTTAATAATCGGGATCATT
Source organism: Psychromonas sp. (assembly GCA_023145575.1). Taxonomy (GTDB): domain Bacteria; phylum Pseudomonadota; class Gammaproteobacteria; order Enterobacterales; family Psychromonadaceae; genus Psychromonas. The sequence goes on along the minus strand of JAGLDN010000256.1, from coordinate 6,173 downwards.
CTTAAAAAATATGCCATGCCCACTTTGTTTTTTGACTCACCAGTCACCAATAAAATATGATCAAAGCCCATTTGTTTTATCGCTTCACATTCTGCAATCACTTGTGGCTCATCAAGTGTTATGCGGCGCAGAGCATTATGCATTGAGAAGCCACAATAGGTGCAAATATTACTGCACATATTAGAAAGGTAGAGTGGAATATAAAACTGCTGGGTTTTTCCAAAACGTTGCAGGGTTAATTTTTGTGACTTTTGTGCCATTAATTCTAGAAATGGCTCAGCAGCAGGCGATATCAGCGCTTTGAAGTCTTCGAGATCAAGACGATGCTTGTTTAACGCTCGCTGCACATCGATGTTATTCTTTGCATAAATAGCAAGGCGTATATCATCCCATTGGTATGCTTTTATCTGATCACTAAAACTCATGCGAACTCTTCCAAAAAAGCGGTGAGCGGGCTAGATGAAATCGCATGCTGAGATTGACTGCCTAAACCTGCAAGGTAAGCTTCTCGCCCAGCTTGCACCGCTTTTGCAAAGGCACGACTCATCGCAACAGGGTCGAGAGCCACCGCCATTGCAGTATTAATTAACACGGCATCCGCGCCCATCTCCATCGCCAATGCCGCATGAGAAGGTGCGCCAATCCCTGCATCGACAATCACAGGGATATTAGCTTGCTCAATAATAATTGCGAGAAAATCTGCTGTTTGTATTCCTTTATTGCTACCAATGGGTGCGCCTAACGGCATAACAGCAGCGCAACCAATGTCTTCTAACTTTTTAGCGAGTACTGGATCAGCATGCATATAAGGTAAAACGATAAAACCTTCTTTAACCAATGTTTCAGCAGCTATTAATGTTTCAACAGGATCAGGTAATAAATATTTAGGATCAGGATGAATTTCAAGCTTTAACCAATTGGTTTGTAGGGCTTCTCTTGCAAGTTGTGCTGCAAATATAGCTTCTTTAGCGTTTCTAGCACCTGATGTATTAGGTAATAACTTCATTTTATTTTTAATTAAAGGTGCTAGAATGTCATCATTTTTTGTTTGCATATCAACGCGTTTTAATGCCATTGTCACGAGTTCAGATCCAGAAGCTTGTAGTGACGCCAACATGGTTTGTTGTTCGTTATATTTTCCTGTGCCCGTAAAAAGGCGTGATGTGAACGCGTGATCTGCAATAATAAGTGCATCTTTATTCATTTATCCTCCTGCAATTACTTGGAAAAGTGACAGTGAGTCATTTTCTTGCAGCTGGTAGTTAGGCCATTGTACACGACTAATTATTACACCATTAATAGCAAGCGCACTGCCTTTTATGGGGCTATCAATGTCCTTTAAAAACTGTTCAATACTGCTCGGTTGGATTTCTTTCTCTACCTCATTAACTGTAATCTTCATTTTTTTCCACACACTTGGCAATTAGGATCTTTGTTGATGGTAAATGACTGCCATTGTAGTGTTTTCCCATCAAATAATTTGAGTTTATTTTTCACTGTACTTTCAATACCGACAATAATTTTAATTGCCTCTAATGCTTGTAATGACCCCATAACACCAACAACAGCGCCTAAAACGCCTGAGTTACTGCAATTTAATTGCGGATCAACACTGCTTGGCGCGTAACAATGGTAGCACGCTGCATCAGGATCTTTGTGATCAAAAAAACTGAGGTGCCCTTCGAAACGGATCGCCGCCCCAACAATCAGCGGGACTTTGCCATTAAAACACACACGGTTGATCAGCTGCCTTGTCGGCATGTTATCCGTGCAATCAAGTACTAAATCCGCTAATAACAACTCAAGATTAAATTGCGGCTCTTCCATTTTATTTGCAATACAGCGAACACTAATTTCGGGATTTAACTTCTTTAATCGTTGCTGCATTAACGTCACTTTAGCACTGCCAATCTCATCGCTTTGATATGCAATCTGTCTTTGTAAATTACTTAGTTCTAAGCTATCAAAATCACAAATTGTCAAACTCCCCACACCAGCAGCAGCAAGGTAGAGAGATGCGGGCGATCCAAGTCCTCCCATGCCGATAATAAGCACTTTGGCTTTTTTTAATTTAGCTTGGCCGTGCGCACCTAGATCGTCAAGCAGCAGATGACGACTGTAACGGATCAATTCACTATCCTTTAACATTATTATTCTCTTCAAGCAATAGTTGAAATTGTTTGATAGCCGCTTTGTAATCTTTGGCATGTGTAATGGCGCTGACCACTGCAATACCACCAACACCTGTTTGCGTCACCCTTTTTATGCGCTCTAAATTAATGCCGCCAATTGCTACCGTTGCAAAGCCTGCACTTAAGGCAACATATTTTTGTAAGCGCTCTACGCCTTGAGGTAGCGATGGCATCACCTTAGTTTGCGTTGGAAATATATGCCCTAGGGCAATATAACTGGGCTGTAATTGTTTCGCCCGCAAAATTTCGTAAAAACCATGTGTGCTTAACCCTAAGCGCAGATCCGCTTTTGAAATTTGCGTTAGATCAGCTGTGTTTAGATCTTCTTGACCAAGATGAACGCCATAAGCGCCATGTTTAATGGCAAGTTGCCAATAATCGTTAATAAATACTTGTGCTTGATATTGCCTTCCCAGTGCAATAGCTTTAATGATTTCAGGCTCTACGTGCTCAGCGCTTTTATCTTTAATACGTAACTGCGCTATTTTTATGCCGGCTTTAAGGACTTTTTCAAGCCAAGATACACTATCAACGACAGGATACAAGCCAAGCTGTTTGCTCTGACAAGGAGCAAATCCATAACCCTTCTCTAATCGACCAGAGAGATCAAGTTCATGACCTATTGTTGATTGAGGAAAGACAACCTTTGGGAAATCATGGTTAACAGTTGGCCAACCGACATGTGCAACCGCACCTTCACCTTTACCGAGTTTTTTTGCCGCTTTTAAACCTTGATTAAGATAAGCTTTTGCCACGACTAATGCATCTTCAATAAAATAATCTTGGGCAATAAGTGCGGCAATCGCGCTACTTAATGTACAGCCCGTACCATGGCCATTTATGGCATTGATCCTTGGGCTACTTAACGCAATTTCTTGTTTTGTATCGTAATAGTAATCAATTGAATATTCGTCAAGAAAAGGGAAATGCCCACCTTTAATAAGCACAGCAGTACAGCCCATCTCAATGAGCTTTTGCGCAGCACCTTTAAGTGACTCGCCATTAATCAGCATGTGCCCTGATAATTTAAAAACCTCGCGTGCATTTGGCGTCAGCAAATCGATGTGAGGCAACAACTGTGATTTAATAACGTCTAACGCGCCTTCTTCAAGCAATTCATTACCTGTTGATGATACTGCAACAGGATCGTAAATGATATATGGCGGTACTGACCACTGCTGATACGCTTGCAATTTTTTTGCTAGAATTTGAATATGTTCAATGGTACTCACCAAGCCAATTTTAATGATCTTTGCCGGCATATCATCAGCTAACGCATCAAGTTGTGCAGTAAACATTTTTGATGAAACAGCTTCAATTGACAACACTTTTTGTGAGTTTTGAGCCGTAACCGCACTTATTACGCTACAGCCATCAACGCCTAACGCATTAAAAGTGTGTAGATCTGCTTGTATCCCTGCGCCAGCACTGCTATCAGAGCTCGCAATTGTCCAAACAATATTATTCACTTTGTTTTCATCTTAAGCAGAGCCAACTTTTGTCACTGGCTGATAAATTTGCGCACCGCTCTGATTAAACTCTTTCGCTTTTGCTGCCATTCCTTCCCTAGCAGTGATTTTGATTGTTTCATCAAGTAGGCGTACAGAGATTTCGCCAGAGTCTAATTTAGCAGAAAAGTCGCGAACATCTTGTGTGATCTTCATCGAACAAAATTTAGGGCCACACATTGAGCAAAAATGAGCGACTTTACCTGATTCTTTTGGCAAGGTTTGATCGTGATATTCTCTTGCCGTGACGGGATCTAGCCCTAAATTGAACTGATCATTCCATCTAAATTCAAAACGAGCTTTAGAAAGTGCATTATCTCTGATCTGTGCACCAGGATGACCTTTTGCTAAATCGCCAGCATGCGCTGCCAGTTTATAAGTAATTAACCCTATTTTCACATCATCTTTATTGGGTAAGCCTAAATGCTCCTTAGGGGTCACATAGCAGAGCATTGCACAGCCATACCAACCAATTTGCGCAGCACCGATGGCAGAGGTGATATGATCATATCCTGGTGAAACATCTGTCGTTAATGGCCCTAATGTATAAAAAGGGGCATCAAAACATTCTGTAAGCTGTTTATCCATATTCTCTTTGATCATTTGCATCGGCACATGACCTGGCCCTTCGATCATCACTTGCACGTCATATTCCCACGCCACATTGGTCAACTCACCAAGAATTTCTAACTCGGCAAATTGGGCTTCATCATTGGCATCAGCAATCGATCCTGGACGCAATCCATCACCCAACGAGAGCGAAACATCATACTGTTGGCAGAGTTCACAAATCTCACGAAAATGGACATAAATAAAACTCTCTTTATGGTAAGTCAAACACCATTTAGCCATGATGGAGCCACCGCGAGATACAATGCCCGTTAAACGTTTCGCCGTCAGTGGTACAAAACGTAATAATACGCCAGCATGGATAGTAAAGTAATCAACGCCTTGCTCTGCTTGCTCAATTAATGTATCACGAAAGATAGTCCATGAAAGATCTTCAACAACGCCATTTACTTTTTCCAGTGCTTGATAAATAGGCACAGTACCGATTGGCACGGGGGAGTTGCGTATGATCCACTCGCGTGTTTCGTGGATATTGCGACCAGTAGAGAGATCCATTACAGTATCTCCGCCCCATAGCGTTGACCAAACGAGTTTTTCAACTTCTTCTTCAATAGACGAGCTTACAGAAGAATTACCAATATTAGCATTCACTTTAATTAAAAAGTTACGACCAATGATCATTGGCTCTAATTCAGGGTGGTTAATATTTGCAGGTATGATTGCACGCCCTGCTGCAACCTCTTCTCGTACAAATTCAGGTGAGATCTGCTGTTGCAAATTAGCACCAAAACTATGACCTGCATGCTGAAAATGCAATGCTTTACTTTTAACACGCGCTCGGCCAATATTTTCACGAATAGCAATATATTCCATTTCAGGGGTAATGATACCTTTGCGGGCATAATGCATCTGGCTGACACAATGCCCTTTTTTAGCACGTAGCGTTTTAGGGAGATGTTTAAAACGAAGTTCATCAAGTGAATCATCATTTAAACGACTTTGTGCAAATTGGGAACTGACGTTTGTTAATGCTTCAACATCATCTCGTGCGGATATCCATGTTTCGCGTAGTGATGACAAGCCACGATGGACATCAATTTTTTGATTAGGATCGGTATAAGGACCTGATGCGTCATAAACAGGGATAGGTTCATTTTTTTCAAAAATTGGCGCATCTTCACTGTCACCAACCAAAGTATCATCTTGATGAATTTGGCGCATCGCGACTTTAATTGGATGGATCTCACCTTCAATAAATATTTTTTCTGAGTTAGGATAAGATTCATTATTTAAGTTGTGAATATAATCAATTGCAGCTTGGCGAGATTCACGTCGTGATAAACCATCACGAGGGGTGGTTTTTAATGTTGAATTAATATTTGTTGACATGCATTCCTTCCCTTAATAAATTTAAAAGAGTGCTTATCGAAATACTGTGGAAAGTATAAAACGCATCTTCAAGGAATACGTTTCACCTTGTTCCCTTCGTAGGTACTAGCCTAATCAGGTTCCACGAATCCCACTGATACCCATGAGATGTAAAATAGCATGAATATCAGTCGTCTCAGCTCTAGAGCGCTCCGACAAGATGTCAAAGAGTATACCTTCTAACTATTAAAAAGTGAAGCACAAAAACAGGGATCAAACCGCGTGAATTAATACCCATGTCACCTCAAGATGATAAATCAGATCGACGAATTGTACCGAGCTATTCGGTATAAAATTAAATAACAATAACCGATGATTGACAGTAAACTTTCTTACTACTACAAAAATTTCAACACGCGAGATTAATATACCCGTGTTACTTCAAAGTGCTTTGTCAGGCTTTAGCTCGAGCATCAGATCAATGCATATCATAAGGTAATTGTTACTCACTTTTGAATGTTATAACGCAGGACTG
>JAGLDN010000255.1 GCA_023145575.1 Psychromonas sp. | reverse complement strand
CCGAAGGGCAAGGTAACTTGCACAAATTAGCGTTGTTATAAAATATCGACTTAGAATAACTATTTAGGAATTAAAGTCTTTATTTTTAATTCGTCCTTTGGTGATTAACGCAGTTAATCATCGAGAGGGCAATTTTATGTCGAGTACTTGCCACAATTTTCATTTCTGACTTTGCAAAATGAAGTAACATGGGTCTAAGCATTAAAAAAACAACGAACAAAGCTCGGTTTAACAACGAAGTTTTATATCAAAGTACAAAAAGCAGCAATGGAATCCTAGCATCACGAACTGCCTTCAACTGTGTAACATCAGTTACGTAAAATATTCATAAGCTATCCGTACTTTGGATTTATAAGGAATTACAAATGTTAAAATGCTTTAAACGCATATTTTTTGCTTTCGTAGCCATGGGACTGCTTGGTCTGATTTCTCTGGCAGTAATTTATTTTAGTATAAAAAGTAGTTTACCAAGTGTTGCCGCTATCAAAGAAACTAAACTTCAAGTCCCTCTCAAGATCTATAGTGTTAATGGCGAGTTGATTTCTCAATATGGTGAAAAGCGTCGCATTCCTCTTACGATTGACGAAGTACCTAAGCATTTAAAAGAAGCTTTCATTGCAACAGAAGACAGGCGTTTCTATTCACATATAGGCATTGATCCCATCGGCATTGTGCGCGCTGCTTTAATCGTTATCACAAGTGGTCATGCTCGACAAGGTGCCAGCACGATAACTCAACAAGTCGCTCGAAATCTTTATTTGACGCGACAAAAAACAATTATTCGCAAAATACGAGAAATTTTCCTTGCGCTACAAATAGAGAAAATACTAACAAAAAATGAAATTTTAATGCTTTATTTAAACAAAATTGCATTAGGGCAGCGCTCATTCGGTATTGGCGCAGCGGCGCAGGTTTATTATGGAAAAACGGTATCACAACTAACATTGGCTCAAATGGCAGTGCTTGCAGGCTTACCTAAAGCTCCTTCACGTAATAACCCTGTTTATTCTCATGAAAATGCTCGAAATCGTCGCCATTTGGTTTTAATCAGAATGATCGATGAAGGCTACATTACTAAATCAGAATTTGAAACAGCAGATAATGCACCAATCACAGGTAAACTTCATGGTGCAAATGTGACGTTGTCGGCACCCTATGTTGCGCAATACGCATTACAAAGTCCTGCGATTAAAGCATCATTAATGAAGATTACAGCCCATGAAAAATCACAATGTCAAACAAGAGACACTGGTAAAGACATTGATGATTGTATAGAAAAGGTGAATAACATGACGATGCAAGATCGGCTCTTTACTGAAGGATTAACTATTTACACAACCGTCAATTATAAATCTCAAAAAGCTGCAAACAAGGCAGTTATAGAAAACATGCTCGCTTATGATCAACGCCATGGTTTTAGAACGTCTAGAACTGCTTTTTGGACTTCACCAAAAAAGGAATGGGACGCTAAAAAAATAGCAAATGAGCTAAAAAAATACTCCTACCTTTCAGGTCTTATCCCCGCTGTTGTTGTTAAGGTGAAAGATAAGTCTGTGGACATTATTGCAAAGGACGGTAACAATCAAATCCAAACAATTAACTGGGATGGCTTGAAATGGGCGAGAAAGTTTATTAACGATACTCGTCAAGGTCTCGCATTACGATCTGCAACTCAAATCTTAAAAGCTGGTCAACTAATATGGATCCAACGTGTTAACAAACCTAGAGTGAAAGGAAAGGAAGCGGTCGTTGATCAAAATGTCAATCAGCCAAAAATGATACAACTTTCTCAAGTACCTGAAGTTGGTTCTGCATTTGTTTCAATTTCTCCTGTAGACGGTGCAATTACTTCCTTGGTTGGGGGCTTTAATTTTGGACAAAGCCCATTTGATCGCGCAACGCAAGCCAAACGCCAGGTTGGCTCGAATATTAAACCTTTTGTTTACTCTGCGGCGCTTGATAATGGTTACACACTCGCAACGTTGGTTAATGATACACCAATTAATCAGTGGGATGGCGATTCGGAATGGCGCCCTAAAAACTCTCCGCCTATTTATGAAGGGCCAATTCGCCTACGTAAAGCATTGGGTGAATCCAAAAATGTAGTATCTGTTCGTTTAGTAGAAAATCTAGGTGTTCCTACTGTAGTCGATCGACTTGTAAAATTTGGTTTTAATCGCAATGATATACCTCAAAGTAAATCAATTGCACTCGGCTCCCCTTCTTTTACACCATTAGAAGTTGCAGTCGGCTATGCTGTCATTAGCAATGGAGGGTATAAAATTGATCCTTATATTATTGAAAGAATTGAAGATATTAACGGTAATGTTATTTATCAAGCGTCTCCTAAAACTGTTTGTAAAGACTGCGAGGCGCTTTTCAATAAAAAAGAAATAACAATGGGAAACTCTGGAGAAGGGCCTTATAGCCAATATTGCCAAATTTCTCCCATTCCAGAAGATCGTATTGCGCAATCAGCGATCAGTGAGGATACTTCATTCTTAGTTCGAGAGTTATTAAGAACAGCTATTTGGGGTGGTGGTGTTTGGAAAGATCATACAGGTTGGAATGGTACAGGTTGGCGCGCAGCAAAAGCGATTAAACGGCCAGACATGGGCGGAAAAACAGGTACGACAAACGACTCGAAAGATGCTTGGTTCTCTGGTTATGTTGGCAATGTTGTTGCAACTACATGGGTCGGTTTTGATAATTTTGATCGAAAATTAGGTTATGCAAGCAGAAATAAAAATATTGGAACCGACCAAATTTTTGGTGCTGAGTTTGGCGGAAGAACAGCGATACCAGCGTGGGATTCGTTTATGCTAGCAAGTGCAATGGATCAGCCTATATTGCCTGCAAAAAGACCGAGAACTATTTCAACTGCGCGTATTGACCGAGCAACAGGCTTACTTACGAAGAGAACAGATAATACAACTTTATTTGAATATTTCAAAGCGGGAACATTACCAACAACATATGCCAATCATCCTGATTTGAATTACAATAATTATGGTCAAGATGACGATAAAAAAAATCAAAAACAGCCAGAATCTGGAGATGACTTATTTTAAAAAATGACGATAAATTAGCGAACAAATATAATTTAGTTAAAATAAGTCAATAGCAGATGAAGGTTATTTTAAGTGATTGTGTACACGGCTAGCGGATTTAAATCGCTGACTCCAAAATGGTTGAGCGATAATAGTCATCTAATACTGTTATCTTTTTACGTGCAATACTCGGATTTTGGGTTTCATATTGTTTAATAAAGCCATTGATATTTTTACAAGGATGTTGAAAATCAATGGACATCGCACTTTTCGTCTTCTAAATTCATCTTCTCTATACCCATGTGACGCAAAAACGCCTTATTAGGCTCAAGTTCGATGATCAGAGCAAGGCGCATTAATAGGTAATTGTTATTCACTTTTCGATTATTGTAACGCAGTCTTAGTTTTCGAGCTTATGCCCGGCAGGGAAAGACAATTAGTACCAAGGCGCGGTGTTATAAAATAGTAATGTAGAATAACTACTTAGGAATTAAAGTCTTTATTTTAATTCGACC
>JAGLDN010000254.1 GCA_023145575.1 Psychromonas sp. | reverse complement strand
GTCAGGCTTTAGCTCGAGCATTAGAGCAAGGCATAACATAAGGTAATTGTTATTCACTTTTCGAATGTTATAACGCAGGGCTGATGCTTGAGCTAAAGCCCGAAGGGCAAGGTAACTTACACAAATTAGCGTTGTTATAAAATATCGACCTAGAATAACTAGTTAAGAATTAAAATCTTTATTTTAATTCTCCCTCTCGATGATTAACGCAGTTAATCATCGAGAGGGTAATTTTATACCTAGCTACTTGCCACAATTTGCCGATCTTACTTTGGAAATGAAGTAACATGGGTATAAATGTCATAACTCAATGGATCCAACAATATTTAATCGAGTGTGGATAGATGTTGTTTCAATTGGCTTCTCTACCTGTGTAGGGATCCAAGCACAGCTCACTTTATACCCATGTGACGTAAAAGTGGGACATCAGGCACGAATTCAACAATTAGAATAAGGCGCAATACAAAGCTCGTTAAGAGAGGCATTTAAAATACTTGTGAAAATGTACAAGGAATTAAAATCGAGCAGGTGGAACTCTTTACAATAAATGCAATCATCTCAATAGTATTTATCGTGCATATGTTATTTTATCAAGTGACCTTAATTTTAACATTATTAAAAAAAACTGAATAATTTTTAACAGTATTAATTGCAGGTTATGGGTGAGGTTTTTTAAAACGGGCATTTAAAAATAATTATATTTATTTTTAAATGCTTTAAAAACAAAATGGCGTTCTATTATAATAACTAGCATCGACCTCAAATTGTGAGTGAGTGCAAACCTACTTAAATTATACGTATTTTATCCACAAATTATTCACATCATAACAACAAACTCTTACTTGAGAAAAAGTATTTAATACTTTATATTGTGCTAAATCTAATAGCAAAGTACTACATATAGTGTTTCTCTGTATTTCTTTGATTAGAGACGTAGTAAATAATAAACTTTAATAATTCAGGGTGTTAGCATGAATAATAACCTTTTTGTAACAAAGCGGAATGGGAAAAGAGAACATATAGACCTTGATAAGATACATCGAGTGATTACGTGGGCTGCAGAAGGATTACACAATGTATCTGTTTCTCAAGTAGAGTTAAATTCCCACATTCAATTTTATGATGGGATAAGAACTGATCATATTCATGAAACTATTATTAAAGCAGCAGCTGACTTAATTTCTGAAGCATCTCCGGATTATCAATATTTATCCGCCCACTTAACGGTCTTTCATTTAAGAAAAAAAGCATATCAACGTTTCACACCGCCGAGTGTTTTTGAACATGTTAGCAAAATGTGTTCAAAAGGGAAATATGATAGTCATTTACTCGAAGATTATACAAAAAAAGAATTTGAAGAAATGGATAAGATAATTGCTCATAATAGAGATTTAAATTTTTCATACGCAGGCATAAAACAGCTTGAAGGAAAATATTTAATTAAAAATCGCGTGACGGGTGACATCTATGAAAGTCCGCAATTTTTATATCTCTTGGTTGCGGCTTGTTTGTTTGCGCAGTATGAAAAATCAGTGCGACTTGATTATATAAAACGCTTTTATGATGCAACATCACAATTTAAAATATCTTTGCCGACACCTATCATGTCGGGTGTACGAACGCCAACGAGGCAATTTAGTTCATGTGTTTTAATTGAAACAGACGATAATCTCGATTCAATAAATGCAGCATCCAGTTCAATTGTTAAATATGTTTCTCAACGAGCGGGCATTGGTATTAATGCAGGGCGAATTCGTGCATTAGGCAGCCCCATTCGCGGAGGCGAAGCATTTCACACTGGTTGTATTCCTTTTTATAAACACTTTCAAACGGCAGTTAAATCTTGCTCGCAAGGTGGGGTACGAGGAGGTGCAGCAACTGTTTTTTATCCGATCTGGCATTTAGAAGTTGAAACGTTGCTGGTACTAAAAAATAACCGTGGTATTGAATCTAACCGTGTCCGCCATTTAGATTATGGCGTACAGTTAGTGCGTTTATTTTATCAGCGCTTAATTGATCAACAAGATATCACCTTGTTTAGCCCCTCAGATGTGCCAGGTTTGTATGATGCATTTTTTGAAGATCAAGATAAATTTGAAGCTCTTTATACGAAATACGAAAAAGATGAATCTATTCGTAAATCGACTATTTCTGCGGTGGATCTTTTTTCTTTGTTAATGCAGGAGCGAGCAAGTACAGGGCGAATTTATATTCAAAATGTAGATCATTGCAATACACATAGTCCGTTTGATTGTGCTATAGCACCTATCCGGCAAAGTAATTTGTGCTTAGAAATTGCACTGCCAACAAAACCGTTATCCCACTTTCATGATGAAAAAGGTGAAATTGCACTGTGTACACTCTCAGCACTTAATTTAGGTGAAATTGATTCGCTTGATGAACTAGAAGCGCTGTCTGAATTGTCTGTGCGTGCGCTTGATAGCCTACTTGATTACCAAGATTATCCTATCAAAGCCGCTAAAAATAGTAGTATGGCACGTCGAACATTAGGGATCGGTGTGATTAACTATGCTTATTATCTTGCCAAAAACGGCGTTAAATATTCTGATGGTAGTGCAAATAATTTAACACATAAAACATTTGAAGCGATTCAATATTATTTGTTAAAAGCCTCAAATAAATTAGCGCAAGAGCGTGGGGCGTGTCCTAAATTTAATGAAACACGTTATGCACAAGGTATTTTTCCCATTGATACTTATAAAAAAATAGTAGATGAAATCACCGATGAAGCGTATCACCTTGATTGGAAGGTATTACGTGCTGATATTATGAAATATGGTTTGCGTAATTCTACATTATCAGCGCTAATGCCCTCTGAGACCTCATCACAAATTTCAAATGCAACCAATGGTATTGAGCCTCCGCGTGGTTTTATTAGTATTAAAGCGAGTAAAGATGGCATTTTAAAACAAGTTGTACCAGAATACGAGAAATACAAAGATAACTATGAATTATTATGGGACATTCATAATAATCAAGGTTATTTAGAGTTAGTTGGCATCATGCAAAAATTTATTGATCAAGCAATATCGGCAAATACTAATTACGATCCTAATCAGTTTGAAGATGGAAAAGTACCAATGACAAGTCTGCTCAAAGACTTATTGCTCGCTTATAAACTGGGACTCAAAACATTGTATTATCATAACACGCGAGATGGCGCTGATGATATTAATGTGATTGCTAAAGAAGATGATTGTGCTGGCGGTGCATGTAAAATTTAAGGTTATATTATAAGTTTCAATTTGCAAATTAAATTTTAAACGGCATACTATAAAAATATTATTTACAAAGATTAAAAAAAAAGGAAAATTAATGGCTTACACTACTTTTTCAAAGTTAAATAATGATGCAACAAAGGAGCCGATGTTTTTTGGGAAACCCGTCAATGTTGCACGTTTTGATGTTCAGAAGTTCGAGGTGTTTGAGAAGCTAATTGAGAAGCAATTAAGTTTTTTTTGGCGGCCTGAAGAAATTGATGTTAGTCGAGATCGCATTGATTTTATAAATTTACCTGATCATGAACGTCATATTTTCATTTCAAATTTAAAATATCAAACCTTACTTGATTCTATTCAAGGACGTAGTCCGAATATGGCGTTGTTACCCATAGTTTCGTTGCCTGAACTTGAAACATGGATTGAAACATGGTCATTTTCTGAAACAATTCACAGCCGTAGTTATACACATATCCTGCGAAATCTTTATACAGATCCTAGTGAGGTGTTTGAAGATATTGTGCTTAATCAAGAAATCCAAAAACGCGCTTCTGATATTGCCAGTTATTATGATGACTTAATTCATGCCGTTCAATATTTCCAGTTACACGGTTTAGATCAAAAAGAAATTCCATATATCAATATTACAGGAGAGCAAGAAGACTTAACATTGCGTATTATGAAGAAAAAATTGTATATGTGTATTTGTTCAGTTAATGCATTAGAAGCGATCCGTTTTTATGTTTCTTTTGCATGTTCATTTGCTTTTGCAGAGCGAGATCTCCTTGAAGGTAATGCAAAAATTATAAAATTAATTGCGCGCGATGAAGCATTACATTTAAATTCAACCCAACAAATTTTAAATTTATGGGCTGAGGGTAAGGATGATCCAGAAATGGCTGAAATTGCTGTTGAATGTCATGCTCAAGGCAAGGAACTCTTCTTGAGAGTTGCTGAGCAAGAAAAGAACTGGGCAAAATATCTTTTTAAAAATGGATCTATGATTGGTTTAAACGAAGATATTTTATGTCAATATGTTGAGTTCATCTCAAATCAACGGATGCAGGCGATTGGTTATGAAGCAACATTTGACGTGAAAACCAATCCAATTCCGTGGATAAACCATTGGTTAACGAGTGACAACGTACAGGTTGCCCCTCAAGAAGTAGAAATTAGCTCTTATTTAGTAGGGCAAATAAATAGCAAAATTGATACAGAGGATTTAGGTAATTTTAAACTCTAGTTACATGGGTATATAGGGTTTCACGAAGTTTAATTATCATTGAGTGCCATGACAAAAATACTTAGTTTTAATGGAGAGAAGTTTGTATTTAATCCAGATATGACCATTCTTGAAAACCTAGAATCGCATGGTATAGCTGTTGAATATCAATGTCGACAAGGGTATTGCGGTGCTTGTCGTAGAAGGGTTACTTTGGGTAAGGTAAATTATATCATCAAGCCACTTGTGTACCTTAAAAATGATGAGATCCTGATCTGTTGTAGCACAATTGAGAATGATCTTACTCTTTTATAGTAGCATGTGTATATTTTAATCTGTTGTCGAGTAGAAAGCATGTCATCTACTGATTTTACTATTTTACTATTTTACTTTTGATATTAGCGATGTCATTTGGCATTGAATTTAAAATGTTTTATACAAATTACAATAAACAGATTTACTATTTTACTGCTTAAAATAACTTATTTATGCGTTGTAAGTTTCGAACAGACACCGCGCAGTTATAATAACTTACACCTTTAATTAAGCTGTTTGCTGCTTATAATTTAGTTCGCATACCAAGGCAGAATCATGCATTGATTAAATGCTAACAACACAATATGTTAGATCTGAATTTTTGATCCCAATTGGTTTTTTGAATTTTTCCGGACACCGTCTTGAAATGGATGTTCTTTAACCAGATTTAATAAAGATCTTCTAGAATGTACATAAATTTCGCATTGATCCTCTCTAAATGTAATATTTATACCATGTAACGTAAAAGTGCAAATTCAGCAAGGGAAATAGTACCAAGGTGATGGGTATAGTTATTCTACATAGAGATTTTATAACAACGCAGGTTGTTACTCGTTGCCTTGCCCTGCGGGGCACAAGATCGAAAACTAGGACTGCGTTACAACAATCGAAAAGTGAGCAACAATTACCTAATATTGTGCCTTGGTCTGATCATCGAGCTTGAGCCTGACAAAGCATTTTTACGTCACATGGGTATAATACGACTTATTGACTGTCTTGTTGGAATTTCACTTGGAAATTCTCGATTGTCTCCTTACCAATATATCTTTGATTGAACAAGTATTTGAACGCTTTTACAGCCTTTTTCGCCACATAAAACTGCTGCCATGGTTAAAAAAACAATATCAGTTAGGATGAGAGTGTTTATGTTCATCTGAACGGTTAACTCCACTTTTTTCATTTCTTTAAAAAATGTCATATTTAGAGATTTTATACGTGATAAGTTTGTAAAATAATTTGATTACGAGCACACTTAAAAGTCAAACGCAAGAGGATACGCGACCCTAGATCATAGACGTAATGTAATTGGTATTAATTGCAAAAAAGTTTTGAAAATGCTATTTTAGATCTTGCAAATTTTTAATTTTTTCTGTGTGTATAAATCAAGGGATTTTTAATCTTAATGGACATCACCATATTTTTCTTTATCGGTACTGCATTTTCCTTAGGGATGATAGCCAATTTTATTGGTCTGCCGCCTATGGTAGGGTTTTTGTTCGCAGGGTTTGCGCTCAATTCAGTGGGGTTTCATACATCAAAGCCATTACACATTGCAGCTTCTTTAGGTGTCACATTACTACTCTTCTCAATAGGATTGAAATTTAATATTCGCACGTTATTTAAGCGCGAAGTATGGGGAGGGGCAAGCTTGCATATGATAGGAAGCCTCTTATTTTTTAGTGTTATACTTTCCCTTTTAAAATTATTTGGCTTGCAATATTTTCAGGAGTTAAACAACCACAATTTATTATTGGTTTCATTTTCTTTGAGTTTTTCAAGTACGGTGTTTGCGGTAAAAGTGCTTGAAGAAAAAAGTGAAACCAACGCATTGTATGGTCGAATTGCTATTGGCATTTTGATTATGCAAGATATCTTTGCTGTATTATTTTTAACGATTGCAGCTAGAAAAATTCCATCAGTATATGCATTTGCTCTTTTAGGACTTCCATTAATTAGGCCCCTATTATATAAGTTGCTTGATCGTGTTGGCAACGGTGAGTTACTTGTTTTATATGGTTTTTTTTTGGCGTTAGTTGTTGGTGCGGGCTTGTTTCGATCGGTAGGAATAAAAGCTGATTTAGGCGCATTAATTGCGGGAATGCTCGTTGCAGGTCACCCAAGTGCAAAAAAAATGGCCACCGCATTATTTAATATGAAAGAATTATTTTTAATCTGTTTTTTCCTAAGCATTGGTCTGGCAGACAGACCAACAGTTAGCCATTTTCTCATAGCTTGCTTGCTTTCAGTTGCTTTATTTGGAAAAGTAGTGCTATATTTCATTACCCTTAACACGTTTAAATTGCGTTCGCGGACATCATTATTTGCAGCTTTTTCATTGGCAAACTACAGTGAATTCGGTTTGATAGTTGCCTCACTTGGCGCATCACAAGGTTGGCTTTCGCAGAGTTGGTTAACCATTACAGCATTAGCGGTATCTCTGAGTTTTATTATTGCGTCTTTTTTAAATAAATATGCAGATAATATATATAATCGTTATCGTTTTGTACTTAAGCTTTTTCAAAGTAAACACTTACATATTGAGGATCGGCCACTAAGGATTGGTGATGCACAAATATTAGTACTTGGCATGGGCTGTCTTGGCTCAAGTGCTTATGATTCATTAAAATTAACCTATGGCGATAAAGTGGTGGGTGTTGATTACGATCCTGATACCGCATTAATACACAAAGAAAAAAAACGACGTGTTATTATAGGTGATGCACTTGATTCTGATTTTTGGAATAAATTACAACTGACCGCAAAGGTGAAGTTTATTTTATTAGCAATGCCTAATCACAATGGTAATCGATTTGCCGCAGTGCAATTGAAATCGTTAAAACATAGTGGTGAAAATTGTAATAATTTGCCATTAAAACAGTCCATTTGTAACTTCAAAGTAGCTGCAATCGCACGTTATAAATCGGATGAAAAAGATCTAACTTCTCTTGGTGTGCATCTCGTTTATAATGTGTATGAAGAAGCAGGATCTGGCTTTGCGCGGCATGTATGGGATGAGTTGCAACTTCTTGACATTGAAAAACCTTTTGAAGATGATCTATAACAAGTTGTCTTCCTTAGCAAGTTGATGAAATGAACATGATTCTTCTTGGCAATTTGTCTTAATGACTTTTCATCTTTACGTCACATGGCGGTATCGGTTATATCTATTAATTATCAATAAGTCTCTCTTAATCCCAACCTGTGGTTAGTGATCAAATGATATGTCGCCAGATCATTTAAATGATTTTTTAAATAAAGGGAATAATATGTGTTCAATTTTTGCTGTGTTAGACATTAAGAGCGATGTTGTAGTGCTACGCCAGCAAGCCATTAAAATGTCTAAGCTACTTCGTCATCGAGGCCCTGATTGGTCTGGTGTTTATGCTTGTGATAATGCAATTCTCGTCCATGAGCGACTGGCAATTGTTGATATTAATACTGGAGCGCAACCTTTATATAATCAAAATAACACACATATTTTAGCCGTAAATGGTGAGATATATAATCACAAAGATCTTGAAAACAAACTTATTTGTGGTTATCAATTTAAAACGCAATCAGATTGTGAAATTATTCTGGGGTTGTATGAAGAAAAAGGCAATGCATTTTTAGATGATCTTAATGGCATTTTTGCATTTTGTTTATATGATGAAGAAAAAAACAAATACCTTATTGGCCGTGATCATATCGGTATTGTTCCACTATATATGGGATGGGATGAGCATGGTAACTTTTATGTGGCTTCTGAAATGAAAGCCCTCATGCCTATTTGTTTAAAAGTAGAAGAATTTCCACCAGGTCACTTTCTAGACAGTGACGTTGGCGAGCTTACTAAATACTATACGCGTGATTGGATGACTTTTGACGGCGTCAAAGATAACGGTGGAAGTGCAGCTGAAATCGCTGATGCACTAGAGGCTGCGGTGAAACGTCAGTTAATGTGTGATGTTCCTTTCGGTGTATTGCTCTCTGGCGGCCTAGATTCTTCGGTCATTTCTGCTATCACCAAGAAATTCAGTGAGCTACGTATTGAAGATGATAACCATTCTAAAGCTTGGTGGCCACAGCTGCATTCATTTTCAGTTGGTCTTGATGGCTCTCCTGATCTTATTGCAGCTCAAAAAGTAGCAGATGATATAGGCACTATACATCACCCTATCATCTTTACTGTTCAAAATGGTATCGATGCGTTGCGTGAAGTTATTTACCACCTTGAAACGTATGATGTTACAACAATCCGTGCTTCAACACCTATGTATTTAATGGCACGCAAAATAAAAGCAATGGGAATTAAAATGGTACTTTCGGGTGAAGGTGCTGATGAAATATTTGCTGGTTATTTATATTTTCATAAAGCGCCAAATGAGCAAGCTTTGCATGAAGAGCTAAACAGAAAGTTAAACAAACTACATATGTTTGATTGCTTGAGAGCGAATAAATCAATGGCAGCATGGGGTATTGAGGCGCGTGTTCCTTTCTTAGATAAAGAGTTTATGGATGTTGCAATGCGCATTAATCCATCTCTTAAAATGATAAAGGATGGACGAATTGAGAAAAATATTCTTCGCGAAGCTTTTGAAGGTAAATTAATTAATGACGTATTATGGCGCCAAAAAGAGCAATTTTCTGACGGTGTCGGCTATTCTTGGATCGATTCATTAAAAGATTATATGGAAATGCAGGTAACTGATCAGCAACTAGCAAGCTCCGCGTTTAAATTCCCTATTAATACCCCCGATACAAAAGAAGCATATTTCTATCGTTCTATATTTGCAGAGAACTTTTCACTTGATAGTGCAGCACAATGTGTGCCTCACGGGAAATCTGTTGCTTGTTCAACGGTTGAAGCATTGGCGTGGGATGAAAGCTTCATAACAAATGCTGATCCATCAGGGCGTGCTGCGGGGGTACATGAAGACGCATATCAAGCAAAATAAAATTCAGGCTTTATGTTAATTACTGCGTAACATCAGTTATTTATATATCTATGTGACGCAAAAGTGCAAATTCAGCAAGGGTAATAATACCAAAGGTCAATTAAAATAAAGACTTTAATTTCTAAGTAATTCTACATAGAGATTTTATAACAACCCGACTTGGTACTCGTTGCCTTGCCCTACGGATCATAAGCTCTAAAACCAAGATTGCGTTACAATAATCGAAAAGTGAACAGCAATTGCCTAATATTGTGTCTTGTTATGATTATCGAGCTTGAGCCTGACAAAGCATTTTTACGTCACATGGGTATAAAAGATACAATCAAAAAAAAGCATGGCGAGATATGATAAGTTGGCGATACTTAATGTCGAATTCAGATCAGCTTTGATTGATTCAATAAATAAAATACGCTATCCGTTGAAATGGATTTATTTCCCTAGTAATATTTGTAATTAACTTAGTGTCATTGGTATAATATACCATGTGACGTAAAAACCATTGTCAGGTTATAGATCGAGTGTAAGATCAATGCATAACATTCTACAGGTAAATGTCTAAATGTCTAAATGTCTAAATATCTAAATGTCTAAATGTCTAAATGTCTAAATGTCTAAATGTTAAAATGTCTAAATGTCTAAATGTCTAAATGTCTAAATGTCTAAATGTCTAAATGTTAATTATCGAGATGGCAATTTTCACCTTGTATTATTAAGGTACAATTTTCCTTGCTGATTTCTTACCTTGGGGTATCATGGGTATAAACGAGTAATAAATGAAAGCAGAGCAAGTTTGCGTTTGTAAAAGCGGAAAAAAATATCAAGATTGTTGTCAAATATTTCATAATTTTAAGAGTAAAGCGTCATCGTGCGAGCAGTTAATGAGATCGCGTTATAGTGCTTTTATTTGCCAAAATGCGGAGTATTTACTAGCGACTTACCATCCTGATTTTTGTAAAAAACGATCGATAGCGTCACTCTTAGAGCCAAGTTCAGCGTGGGTAAATTTAGAAATTATCGCCGCGACAACATTGGGTGACACAGGCTTTATTGAGTTTAAAGCGTGGTATTTTAAAGATGAAAAACTTTGTTGCCACCATGAGCTGTCACGATTTATTAATAATGACGAACAGTGGTTTTATTGTGATGGTGAGTTTTATCCAATTGATTTATCTAAATTAAAAAGAAATAGCCCTTGTCCTTGTGGAAGTGCTAAAAAATATAAAAAATGTTGCCTATAATATAAAAGAGATTTAATAATGGAAAAAAAAATATTGTTAACGGATTGTCCTGATTGTAAAGGACTAATAGCACAAATCACTAATATTTGTCAAAATCAACACTTAAATATTATCAAAAACAATGAATTTGTTGATAAACATTATGGACGTTTTTTTATGAGAACGGTAATTGAAGGTGAATTTGATGATGAAAAGCTATTGGCAGACTTAGATCTTCACCTGCCTGAAGGCTCAGATCGTCGATTAATTTCCAGTCGTAACAAACGCGTTGTTGTTTTAGTCACAAAAGAAGCGCATTGTATCGGTGATATTTTAATGAAAAGCCTTTATGGCGGTATGGATGTTGAGGTTTGTGCTGTTGTTAGCAATTATAATTCACTAGAAGAATTAGTCTCTAAATTTGATGTCCCGTTTCATGCTATTGTCCAAGCGGATCTCTCTCGTGAAGAGCATGAAGATAAAATACTTGAAGTCATAGCGGAGTATAAGCCAGATTACGTGATCCTTGCTAAATACATGCGTATTCTTACCCCTAATTTTGTTGCAAAATATAAAAATAAGTTGATCAATATTCACCATTCTTTTTTACCTGCTTTTATTGGTGCAAAAGCATACGAACAAGCATTTGATAGAGGTGTTAAAATGATTGGGGCAACGGCTCATTTTGTAAATGAACATCTTGATGATGGGGCAATTATTTCACAAGACATTGCACATATTGACCATGCATATAATGCAGAAGAGCTAGCAAAAGCAGGACGAGATGTTGAGCGTTCGGTACTAAGTCGTGCATTACAGCAAGTGTTAGGTGATAAAGTATTTGTATATAAAAATAGAACTGTTGTTTTTAAATAATATCATTTGCAATAAGTTTGATATTAAATCTTATTGGCATAAATTATGCTCATTGTATGTGTATTTTATACTCATGTGGTATAAGAATGTTATATCAGGCATTCTCTTAAATTTTAATGCAAGCTGCAACGGCAGGCTTTTCGATTGTTGAAATAGGTTGACTTTCGCATGAGTGCAGTACAGGGATGAATCATGAAAGTTCCTAAGATGATTGCGTTTTAATTTAATCTAACTTTTTAGAGCGTTCTTTATTATTTTGGAAGGTGAATTATAGTTGCTAAAGTTAAGTTAAACCTGAAAGCTATTAAAATTCATTTATTACTTCGAGCAACAAAAATAAAGCGTTGATGGCTACTGAGATCTCACAATATTGCTATAGAGAACAATTCATTACGAATTTATGCCGAGAGTTTCTGTGAATAATCTATCGATTGGATGTTACATCTTTACGCTAAGTGGGTATATGCTTTAAAGTTGTTCATTAATTGACGGGTTTTAGTAATTGTCAATAAATCTTCCCTGATCTTTAAATCTTTTTTGTATTTCTTTGTGGTTGTTTAACATTTCGCTTAGGATGGTCCTTTTTTCCTGATCCGCTCTTGTTATGCGTATGAATGGATATTTAGACTGACGTTTAATAGTATTAAAATAATACTCAATTAGATTGTTCTGTGTTATTTTAGTGCAATCTTTGTTTAATTTGTTCAAATCTGATGAAGAAAGTTTTACTGGTGCGGTACCTAAATTATCAGAACTTTGCATTACAGGATCTTTGGCTTTGGAATTAAATATTAAGTAGTCCCAATCTCTTGCAACTGGCGTTCTGCCAATATAGTTTAAGCGATGGCTATGTTGGCAGAGGTGTCCAAAAAGACCTCGCCTGCGATCATGAAAATAAATTGTGGGTAGCGGCTCAGTTGTCAATTCGCCTGTGTAGCCTATTATATTTTGTTCTAAATAAAAATCATCTCTAAATGTCATAGGATCTCTTTGTTTGCTTTATTAACGATAAAAAGCGATTATCTAAATTTTTTAATTGAATAACAATTACATGATAAATTATAATCTGACAAATTATAATGTTTTCAATTATATTTCGCAAGCTTAATTAATCAAACTTCTATGAACATCACGCAAAGATGACAAAATATTATTGAATAGTGAAACAACTCACGTTTCGCCAAAAAAATCATTAAGTGAGTTTATGAACTGAAAATATAGATCTTAACCACGAGCGGTACATTCTAAAACTTTACGTGCAGAATAAAATATTAAGACTAGACCGTTGTAAAAATGGGTTTTTCAATTTATTTGTCGTGTTCGCTATGCTATGCACTTTAATGTTGACTGTTTTTTGCTCATTGGTATATTAAGACTCTGCATAATGCACTTCCATCTGCGGATCCTAGCAGCACTTCTTGCCAGTCCTGACACACTTCGATCTCAAACCGATAAACTTATTTAAGGCTTGAAGCTTTAAATTATGGGTTATTATCGCGACATTAATTGTGTAGTTCGTTTAGGTTTATTAATTGTGACATTTCTAAATAAAGTAATTCTTCATCAGCAATATTGAGTTGCACTAGACGTTTAAGATGGGCAATACTTTCAATAGTTAATGATAAGAAGCGCATACCAAGTAGATCATCATTTTGATGACAAATAACACCTCCAATATTAAGAATGACGTCTGAGCCTTTTAATTGTAAATTTAGTGTTACTCCGTAATCGTTTTGATGATCCCACTTTGCAGGGCGAGTAATTAAAGCGCCTTTTAATGAAATATCAATGAGGTTTGTTTGCCACTGTGTAGTTAAATTGGTAATCCCATCTTGTAAAATGCAGTCACCTGAAAAATTTACACGTGTAAATCTTCTTCTTTCTGTCATATTTATTTCCTAGTGTGAAATGTTTGTTATAAATTTTTTATATATCATAGGCAATGTTTCACAAATAAGTGATTTTCCTAAGACGTTATTGTTTGAAATTAACTCAAAAATTAGCGCTTCATCAAGATCAAGCAATGCATTCTCTGAAATAGGTCGGTAACTAATATGCCAAGGCTCTCTGGCTACGCCGCCTAAGTCAGCTTTGTAAGGTAGATAAAAATCAAAGTGAGTTATATTTTCGTGCAGCCATTGTGTTAATTCAGAAAAATATCCTCCGTGATCATATTCAGACGTAATTAATTGTAATGATTGATTTTGAGGTAATAATGTTTCGTCAAATATATCTAAATCACTTCCCCAATGATGTCGACTTGCACCAGGAAGTGCTGACCAATAGAGGATCGCGCTTATCTTTTCAATTTCTTTTAGCTTGTTAATGTCTAATCGTTGTTCATATTTATCAAGAATAACTGTGTTACCCGAGTATTTATTATTCCATATTAACTGTTGACGTTTAAAATCTCGAAAACCACTGGCAATACAAAGATTAAATCCATTTTTTTTTGCCGCAATCTTTAATGCATCGAATGCTTTTTTTGTTTGAGAGTGCATCAAAATGTTTTTTTTATATTCAAGCACATGGGTTGTTACAGTGCCTGTTAATTGTTCACGGTCTAATCTATTCATATTAACAGTTTTTCAAGAGTGCGTTGATAAATATCTACTAGCGTTTCAACATCTTTAATTTTTATACATTCATTCACTTGATGAATGGTGGTATTACAAGGACCAAGCTCAATAACTTGTGCGCCTGTTGGTGCAATAAACCTTGCATCAGAGGTACCCCCACTGGTTGAAAGTTTTGAGGTAATGCCTGTTATTTCCTTGATTGATTGAATGGCTATATCTGTTAAGTTTGCAGGCTCTGTGATAAATGGACTGCCATTATGAGTCCAATGGATATTATAATTTAAGCTATATTTTGTGAGAATAGACTTTACTATGTGCTTAATTTGTTTTGCTGTGAGTTCAGTTGAATAACGAAAATTAAATTGTACTTTGATATCATGTGGGACAATATTACTTGCGCCAGTGCCCGCATTAAAATTGGTGATTTGAAAACTTGTCGCAGTGAAGTATTGATTGCCTTGATCCCATTGTGTGGTAGCAAGTTCATTTAAAGCAGGTAACGCACGATGTATCGGGTTGTTCACTAAGTGTGGGTAGGCAACATGGCCTTGTTTCCCATTTATGATTAAATCAGCGGTGAGCGATCCCCTGCGTCCATTTTTGATAACATCACCAACGTTAACTGTGCTTGATGCCTCGGCAACAATACAATAATCAATTTTCTCGTTACGCGCTTCAAGTACGTCAATAACGCGCGTTGTACCATTGATGAAGCGTCCTTCTTCGTCACTGGTAATAAGCAATGCAATGGATCCATTATGCGTATTATTAGATACCAAAAACTGTTCTATAGCAATAATAAAAGCAGCAATACCACTTTTCATGTCAGCGGTGCCTCTTCCGTATAAATAGCCTTTATCTATTGTTGGTGTAAAAGGAGGATAGCGCCATAAATCTAACGGCCCACTCGGTACGACATCGGTGTGACCAGCAAAACAAAAAACAGGGGCTTGATTGCCTTTTCTTGCCCACAAATTGGTTGTATCTTCGAATATCATCGTTTCACAAGTAAACCCTAGTTTTTCTAGACGAGTGATGAGTAATGCTTGGCATCCAGCATCTTCAGGGGTCACAGATCTTCGTTGAACAAGATCTTTTAATAAGCTTAAGGCTTTGCTATCAGACATTTTGCTTGCCTTTTAAGAGAAAATTGTTTGGTAATCACTCTCTTTAAAGCCGAGTAGATAAGTTTTATTATGAATGATCAAAGGGCGTTTAATAAGTGCTGGAAATTCTATGAAAAGTAATGTTACTGTTTTCTTTGTGATATTTTGTTTTTGTACATTGCTGAGTTGTCGATAAGTTGTACTGCGTTTATTAAGTAGTTGAGATAAAGAAACGTGTTTTAAAAAAGTTTCAATGAGTTCTGTGGTCACACCCATTTTTCGGTAATCATAAAAAGTATAGGGATGTTCATTTTTGACAAGCCAATGCTGGGCTTTTTTAATGGTGTCACAGTTTGAAATGCCATATAAAATTGTCATTTTTTTTCTCGTTTTATCAGCTAGTTATTTCAATAATACCTCAATATGTAACATTATATCGTAAAAATATGCCTAGTCGATTGATATAATTCGTCATGCTGATTTTTCAACTATACGTCACAGGGATAAAAAGCTGTTAATCACCCAACGGGAAAATTAAAATGACGTCTTTATTTTTATGCAGTTGTTCTTATATTGAGAAAACTAACTGATATTATACAGCCTCCAATCTAATAGCGCCCAACATATTCCCATGTGATGTAAAAATGAAAGATAATGCACGAACTCGATGATCAGAAATAAGACGCAACATTTGACCTTTCAACAATTAGCTAAGCTTATCATTTTTGGTAGAATCAACAGGAAGATTTTAATTCTTTTATGGTTACTCCCTTTTCGATTACTGAGTATAAGTTCTGCTCTTCTGCCAACAAAAGCCGAGTTGGCGCACCTACGGAAAATTCAACTTGTATTAATCAACAATGTTGTAAAATTTTGACGTAGAACGACCAGATAATAATATAGTTTATGAAGCCCCAGTAATTTTAAAAAATAAGTAAATGCGTTGGTATGCGATGATTGCACATGTTGATGAAACAGGG
>JAGLDN010000253.1 GCA_023145575.1 Psychromonas sp. | reverse complement strand
TAGTTGGGGATCTAATGCAGTTTTGATGTTATCTATTTTACCAATTTGTTCTGATAAATATTGTTTTTTCCAACGGCTCACAGCAGTTTGGCCTGCACCTGAGATTTCCATTATTTGCTTGCTAGTGTAGCCTTCTTCAGTGATTAACTTAGCGTATTTTAGCTTTTGATCTGGAGTGAAACTAGCTCGTTCTTTACGAATTTTATCTGTCATTGTGAATTCCTATCTAATTAATTTAAGAGGCTATCAAACCTTCTAAAATTATTAAACCACTATAGTTAAAATTAAAATTAAAATTAAAATTAAAAGTATTAGGATTTTTTAGGCTTTTGATAAGGAATGAGGTGCAAATTTTCCTATTAAGTCAACGTATGTTAATTAATTTGCAATCAGACTTCCTAGTTCTTGCCCTTTTATAATTATTTGGCTTAGCTCTTCTGAGAAATAGTCGGCATTTAAGTCAAGATGATTTAGTAATTGCTTCGGAAAACGGGCAATAATCATTTTAGCGGGTAGTTTAGCCTTCCATGCAAACCCCGCAAAAACAGATAAACGAATAAGAATTGCAGGTTGAGAAGGTGGGTTATATGAAAGAGGATCTAATTGTTGTTCTATTGCATCACAAAAAACTTGTGAAAATTTCCAGTGTTTTGCAAGTTCAATGCCGACCTGTGTGTAATCAAAACCAAATACTTCTCGCTGAGCGGTTAGGTGAGGCTCGCCACTTTCCATTGCCATGTTCATTAAGCTACATTCATTAGGTTTGAGAATTTGTAAGAGTAATTCGCCGATATTGTGCATCATAGCGCAAGTAAAAGCTGTTTCAGGGTTGACATCGGTATGCTTTGCAAGCGCTTTTGCGATGCTTGCAGTTGTGAAGGTATCTTTCCAAAATTGTATTCTATCAAAATTTGGCGTATCTGGGAATGTATTTGATAACGAAGCGGCAATGACAATACTGCGTATTTGATTAAAGCCTAAACGTACAACAGCTTGAGAGATGGAATCTACTTGTTTGCCACGGCTGTAGGTTGCTGAGTTCGCCATTTTGATTACTTTTGCGCTTATGGATTGATCCATTCCTATTTTTATTGCAAGATCGTCTGAAGACATCTGTTCATTAGAAAAACTATCCATTAATTCTAAAAGTAAAATGGGCAGCACTGGGAGTTGCTTCACATTGTTAAATAGATTAGAAATATTTTCCATATCAAGGCCTTGTTAATGTTATACCAATGACGATAAATAGCTTTTATATCTTACGGCTTTAAATAACTTACTTGTGCGTTGTAAGCTTCCTAAAGGAAACGGTTATTTACATCAACTTCTGCCTGGAATTAAGTTATTTTCCTGCGAATAATTTAGATGACATACTTAATATAATTGGTACTATTTAGTTTTTTAAAATTTAGCTAAATATTCCGAGATAGCTACAATAAACTTGTATGATCGACAGCCTTTAATCAAAATGTATTTTGATATTTAGCTTTGATTTCAAGTATTTTATCAAGGCATTTGATAAATTGTGGCACAAGTATAGGGTCAAAGTGCTTGCCAGATTTTTCCTTTAACAGTGCAACTGCCTTCTCTACAGGCCAAGCATTTTTGTATGGCCGTTTT
The DNA here is from genome assembly GCA_023145575.1 of Psychromonas sp. Taxonomy (GTDB): domain Bacteria; phylum Pseudomonadota; class Gammaproteobacteria; order Enterobacterales; family Psychromonadaceae; genus Psychromonas. The sequence continues at coordinate 8,712 of JAGLDN010000253.1, read as the reverse complement.
GAAGTGAGAGCATCAAATGCATCAGCAATGGCTATAATTCTTGCACTCAGTGGAATATTTTCACCTTCAATACCATAAGGGTAGCCACTGCCGTCATATTGTTCATGGTGGCCAAGGGTTATTTCTCGCGCCATTGAAAGTAATTCTGAATCAGCAGTACCAAGAATTTTTACACCATATTCGACATGTTTCTTCATCAGTGCCCATTCTTTATCATCTAATTTGCCAGGTTTTAGTAAGATACGATCAGGGATGGCTATTTTACCAATATCATGCATTGGGGCTGCCATGTAAAGTAGATTGATCCATTCGGTATCCGTACTAACTTGCTCGGCTAAAAATTTTGAATACCAACTCATACGTATAACATGTAAGCCTGTATCATTATCTTTATACTCAGCAGCGCAGCCTAACCGTCTTATAATTTCTATTTGCGTGTCTTGTAATTTTTTAGTGCGTTCGAGAACCAATTTTTCAAGTACTAAATTTTGATTACTTAATGCAACATGTGTTTTCACCCTTGCCAGTACAATTGGCGCGCTGATAGGCTTGCTAATGTAATCAACTGCCCCCATTTCAAATCCTCTTTCCTCATCTTTTACTTGCGTTTTTGCGGTAACAAATATAATTGGGATCTGCGCAGTGTTGACGTTTGATTTGAGGCGGCTGCAAACTTCATAGCCATCCATATCTGGCATCATAATATCAAGTAATATAATATCAGGTTTGTTTGGATTTGATGCAATTTCAAGCGCTAGTTCACCATTAATAGCGGCTTTTACTTTGTAAAACGGCTTTAAAACACCGTTTAGGACATCTAAATTGCTAGCGTTGTCGTCAACAATGAGTACTGTAGGAATGTTAATGATGAGTGAATCTTTTTGAGAATTCTGCATTTACTTTAGTCCTCAACGCTTTGACTTTCTAGCTTAATTTTTTTGATGAATAGTTTCAGGCTTATCTGTGCTCTAGAGAAATCATAGTTGTCAATTTGCTTTACTATTTTGTCAAATTCAGCAGATATTTTAGCGCTTTGTAATTGTAATGAGATTACTTGAGCCGCCTCTGCCGCCTCCGTTTCAAATTGTGTCACAAGTTCAAGTAACCGTTCAATCTCAGTGATTAATGAATTTGTGAAAGTAAACTCAGTCAATGCAATGTGCGGTTGCTCTTTATTTTGTAATAAAAAATAATCTGTTAACTCAGTAAGGACATTGTTTAATTGTTCAGTCGTTTGTGCAAATAAAGTTTTTATATGATGGTTATCAATATTTTTGCAGCTTGACTCTAATTTTTCAGAGATGCGGTGTAATTTTAGAGCGCCTATATTTGCCGCACTTCCTTTTAGTGTATGTACAAGACGAATGACCACTTCTTGTTGTGCTGTTTCCATGGCATTTTTAAAATTTTGTTGGAATTCTAGCTGCCCTTTAATAAATTTATCAAGCAGTTTTAGATAGAGCTTAAGATCGTTATTGGCGATTAAAATCCCTTTGCCAACATCAATATGTCTGAAATTTGGTAAGGTATTTGTAGGGGCAGCCGTCAGTGTTTCGGGAGGAAAAATATCAATATTTATAGGCGCGCGTTGTAATACCCATTTGCAAATTGTTGCAAACATGTCATGCAAGTTAATAGGCTTGCCGATATGCTCATTCATGCCAACTTCGAGAGCGTGAGCTTTAGTGTCTGTGCTGACATTTGCACTCATTGCAATAATAGGTAAGTTAACGTGTGTTTTACGAATAATTTTTGTTGCCATATAGCCATCCATTATTGGCATTTGTAGATCCATTAAAATACAATCGAATTTTTGTTGTTTTACTAAATCGACAGCTTCTTGGCCATTATTTGCGCATTGTATCTCAATCTGTGCTTCTGAAAGTAGGGCAACGGTAAGCTCCTGATTTAATAAGTTATCTTCAACCACTAAAATTTTATATCCCGTGAGTAATTGCTGGTATTCTTGTAATTTAGTTTTATTTTTTTGACTAATACTTTGTGGTTTAAAATTTTTATTCTTTAAATCTTGTAATTCGTTCAATAAATTTTTAGCAAGCACAGGTTTGACAATAACCGCTTTGATATTATGTTGCTGTTGATCAAACGCTAAGTCATCGCCAGAATTGGAGGTGATTAGTATGAATTGGTTGTCAGTATAACCGTATTTATCTTTAATAATTTGGCAAGTTTTAATACCATCAAGCTCGGGCATATTCGAGTCAACCATGACAAAATCAAATTTTAAACTGGCATGATTGATAATGTCAATGGCTGTTTTTCCACTGCTTGCTGTGCTGACATTGCAATTAAAAGACAGTAATATTGATTTAAGTATATCAAGTGCACACAGGTTATCATCAACAATTAAAATGTTGTAATGCGGCAAAGAAGTCGCTTGTTTTAGTAATTCTAGTTTATCACTTAAAGGCGAAATTTCGCACACAATTGTGAAAGAAAACGTACTGCCATGCCCTTCTTTGCTGTCTAAATGGACCTTTCCGCCCATAAGCTCAATTAAATTCTTGGAAATACTTAGTCCAAGTCCTGTTCCGCCATATTTGCGGGTAGTCGAGGAGTCTGCTTGGTTAAATGATTGAAATAAATTCTTTTGCTGTGCTTGACTCAGCCCTATACCTGTATCTTGAACGGCAAATTCAAGTGTAGTTTTGCCGAGTTGTTTTTGCGCTGCCAATTTCAAAGAAACAATAATTTGACCTTGCTCTGTAAATTTTATTGCGTTACTGAGTAGGTTAATTAGGATTTGTCCAAGGCGCAAAGGATCGCTAATGATTTGATCTGGGACATCAGATGAAATGGAAAAAAGTAATTCAAGTTTTTTCTCAAACGCTTTGAATCCAAGAATGGAAGATAAATGATAAAAAATGCTATAAATACTACAATTAATATTCTCTATCTCGAGTTTACAGGCTTCAATTTTTGAAACATCTAAAATATCATTGATGATCCTAAGTAATGATTCAGCAGCGCCATGTACTTTTGTAATGTATTGGTGTGGTTTATTCTCAAGGTTACAGGATAATGCGAGGTGGGACATACCAAGAATAGCATTCATTGGTGTTCTTATTTCATGACTCATATTGGCTAAGAAATTAGATTTGATTCTATTTGTATCATCGGCTAGATTTTTGGCTTCAATCAGTGCTTTTTTTGCCTTAATCTCTAGGGAAACATCTCGAATTAATACAATAGCTTTGATACCATCATGGAAATGCACTGGTGTATAAACTCGAGTAGCATCAATTACCTTGCCGGCTTTATTCGTTAGTTGAAATATTTGATAATAATTTTTGCTATTAAATGTATCTGGGTTACGGAAAAATTCTTTGACCATTTTCTTTTGTTGTTCAACAAATTCAGAATTTACAAAGTAATCTGCGGATTTCCCAATAATTTCATTACGTGGATATCCGACTAAGAGAGTACCCGCGTGATTAATTTGTTCTATTTTATTGTCTTGATTTATAATAAGTACACAAATGGGTAAATTCTCTAATATTTTTTCGATCTGTTCAGTTGCTTTTAAATGTTCGCTTATCTCTCGGAAAACGAGAACAGCCGCTAGCTCAGAATCATCATTTTCAATGGGTGCAATACTCAGCTCAAGGGAAAGCATTGAGCCTAGGGTGAAGATTACATCAATATGTGCCACGCGTATAATTTGACTTGTTGTGATTGATTTATAAATTTGAGTTTGTTCAAAACTTTTAACTGGACTATTAATTATGGTTAATAAATCCATGATATTACGTGATAACATCGATTGCTCTGTAGCGCTTGCTATATCAAGGGCGGATTGATTCGCAAAGATAATATTTCCTTGTCTATCAACACCAACGACACCATCTGCTATCGAACTGTTAATGAGTTTATTTCTTCGCTCTGATGTAGTGAGCTCTTTTGTTCTCTTTTCTACTTGTTGCATTAATTCATTCTGATAACGCTTGCTAATTTTATTTGCACGTTTAGCAATTGTTAAAATAAGTAAAGAAAAAGCAAAAACAAGGCTGCCAGTAACAATTAATCCAAGCATTATTAAGTAACGAAAATAATTATAGTCACTGTACATTTTGGAATATTTTATTTCACTAACTAATGTAAAGTTAAACGCATTAAGGGAAAACCATTGCCCAACGACTTCTTTACCACGATAGTTAAGATACCCTGTAAAATTATTCCCATCTATTGCAAGTTTAGCGTCATTGATGATGGGATTGTGTGCTTGATTTGGAAGGCGAACTCGTAAAACTGTGGTTTTCCCAATAGGAATAATGCTATCTTTTTGTAGAGCGGATGAATAGCGAGTATCTGAAATTAAATAGCCTGAGCTATCAATTGCGTAACTCTCAAAATTTTGGCCTAATCGTTTATCTATAATTAAATTTGAAAAATCTTTATTGGGATCAAAGCGAAGACCAAAAATTGCAATGATGTTGCCTGTTCCATTGCGTATTGGACTGGTAATAAATATTTCAGGCTCTCTATCTTTTAGACTGGTGTTGATGTTATTAGCTATCTCCCAAACAGGAGGGATAAATTCATTTTGTCCACTAAGGATTGCCTTAAATAGGGCTGGTCGCTGAGATTTAATGGATGAAGCTTTTCCTTGTAAACTTTTGATGTAATGTAATATGTATTTTCCATTCGTACTGCTTATTGTATAGGTAATTTTTTGATGCGTTATTGTGTATTTATTTGTAAAGTAATCATGCATTTTTTTTCTTATTGTATTCACTAAAATGCGGTTATTATTGTCCGTTGCCGAAACTAATTGTCTGGTGAAATTTATAAATTTAGGATCATTAATAATAGTATATACAGATTTTTGTTGTTTTCTATACCAATGGGCGAAGGCTTTTTGAGTTGTATTTTGTGATAAATCCCAAAAAGCTTGCTGATCGAGTGTTATCTGTTTCTTGTACTCGGAGAGGAAACGATTATTCGCGGCTAATAAAGATAAAACAATGATGGATAAAACGCTAAAAAAGCTAAAGCGAAAATACTTTGTATCAAGTGTATGTGCAAAAATATTGATTAATCGCTTAGAAAAAAATATTCCGATTAAAATAATGATGACAAAGATAGTTGTTATATAGGTTAATATTACATGGATATTTTTTAAGTTTTTATGATTTTTTAATCTGTTTTCTGATGCGTGAATACTTCGCCATTGTTGCTGTAATGGTAGTATGAAGCTTTTATCTAGGTTATTGATGCCCCAATTCAGAATTTTCACAAGCTCAGGTTTTTTTTTGTTAACACAAAACCCGATGGGCATTGGCTTTAGGCCTGCAATGGTAAGTGCTCTTAAGTTTTTAAAATCATTTTTACTTTTCGTATATTGATATAAATACAAATAAGATATAAAGGCATCTATCTTGCCATTTTCAACAAGTTGATAACCTTCTGTAGCAGTACTTACGTTAAGAACGTGATCAGTGATATACTTTTTATAGTCTGTTGGTGCATTTTTTTTAATAATGGCTATTTTGTGATATCGATTAAGATCATTTCCATTTTTTATCGCTTTATTTTGAGTAACGATTAAAATGGGGGTCATGTATAGCAAAGGTGTTGAAAATAAGACTTGTTTATTTTTGTTTTGATTCAAAATACAGCTTGAAATAATGTCTATTTTGCCTTTTAATAAATTGTTATATTCTTGTTCAAAGTTACTAATGGATGATACTTGCAGATCAATGGGAAGAATTTTGGAAAGTTTCTGCCTTGTATGCTCCCCTATGCCTGCAGGTTTTTTATTTTTATCAATATAATCAAAAGGAATAAAATTTGAATCAATGCCAACTTTTATTATGTGGTTGGTATGTGCCCACTCAACTAATTTTTTGGGCAAGGTGCTTGCCTGCAAATAAAAAGAAAATGCGATGAATAAAACTGCGAGCGTATGCATTCGCCGTTGCCATTTACCCATTGTTTGCCATTAAATATATTCCTTAGATACCCATGTGTTGTTAAGAAGCAATGTCCGATCGATAAATTGAGACAAGATACGAGGTAGAAAATTGCCCCTTGATGATTAACTACCTTAATCGTCAAGGGTTGAATTAATATAAAGACTTTAATTCTTAACTTTGTTGATTGGTGTAAGTATCCAAGCTCTACGGGGTACAAGCTCGGCTTATTATGAAAACAAAGCATCCCACGTTCCAATAGTCGAAAAGTGAATATCACCAATCGATAATTAGCATTTTGTTGTTAATTATACTGTCAAACGATTTGCACAGCGAATCGTTGATAGGTCGAATATTGAGCCTTGTTCTGATCGTCGATCCTGTACATGACAATGCATGTTTACGTCACATGGCCATATACTTGAGCAAGGCGAAATCAGGAAAGGTCCAGCCCGATAAGGACTTTCTCAATGTATTTTACATTTCGATTGGACTTTTTAAATTTTCTTCGCATACTGGCTTTAAATGTTTTTTCATTTGTTATTAAGTTCATAGCAACATGCCTTACCATCGCCATATTTTAAGAGGGCATTTATCTTCTGATCCGAGAAATCCTTCATTGAATACTGTATCAAGCTTCCAATGAAGTTTAATTTCAATTGCCCAGTGTGTTCAAGTTGCATATAAAAACGCATTGAGGGCTTCGCTATTTCTACTTTTACTGCGAGAAGGTAATATCCACCTTGATCTACAATATTCTTTGCAATTTTAGTTTGGCACCCCATTGGGTCAATGGTAACTAAGCCACCTCTTATATCAAGCAACTTCAGTAATTCAGGGATGGCCGTTATTTCATTCGACTTTTGATTCGTTTTTACTTGCTCAATGACCACTTCATTTCAGCTGCAAATGCCGAAACCATATGGATTGCATCTTTTTTATCTTTTTGATTATACGAGGCTCATAAGCATTTTCTATCGATTACAATGATGGCACCATGTGTCATTTCTTGACCGTCATTCATCCATGTTGAAAAAGCTTTTCTGAACTCTTTCTGATCAATCGATGAATAAATACGCGAGCTTGTATGATCTGAAGGAGCCCCATGCTCAAATGCGCTAAATTTTCCTAGCCATTGGAGGTTATCTTCTCCAAAGTCACTAATTTCTTCCCAAGGATCTCAGCCAGCAATAGTTGCTGTTATTGTTAAAAATAGAATTTCAGATAGATCATGGTCAATTTTCCAAGGTTGGCGAAGATCTCGAATAATTGAAAGATGATTTATAAGCGTTGATCAATTCATTATATATTTCTCTATCGCGTAATGAGAAGCATAAGATCATACCTAAAACCGAACTGCAAACCGTTCTTTTAATTTACAATGCTCGCGTGAGATAACTGACATTTAGTTAGCATTTTTGATAATATTCAAGTAAAAAGTTAGACTGAAACTGTTTGTTTATTGAACTCTTCGTGATTTAGCCTTGATACTTGAGCTGATTATTTATCGCTAGCATTAGATGTATAACGCCCAATAACAAAAAAAGTGGCTTATTTTAAGGCATTAGATTGAACAGTCAGCCATCGCTATTAATATAATATCTCATGTGATTAAGATTACTTCTTAAATGATTAACTATTTTCATATGTTGTGATCTACTACAAAAAACTTCAGGTACAGCGTTAACAATAAAAATGCAAAATTGAGTCATGATTTAGACAAAGGATCTTGATTAATAACAGCTAACGAGGGGGATTAGCTATGATATGTACATGCTAAAAATAGCTATGATACTTTCACACAACGCAGCATGTAATTAACTTGAACATTTTGGGTAATTTTGAATTTATTAGTGAGGGGAGAGAATTCTACACCACAAAGATCTTCACAAAGCAACTGTGTTTTATCAATTGCTTGAAGCAACATTGATGGGCGAATAAATTTATCATAATGGTGTGTGCCTTTTGGGATCCACTTTAAAAGAGTCTCTGCGCCGACAATCATCATTAAGTAAGCTTTTATTGTTTTATTAATCGTTGAAAAATAGACGCTGCCTCCTGGCTTTGCTAAATCACAACACGCTTGAATAACAGAAGCAGGATCAGGGACGTGTTCAAGCAATTCCATGCAGGTAACGACATCAAATTGTGCTGTATTATCCATTGCGTACTGCTCAACAGGTATTTTTTCATAGCTGATCTTGATAGTTTGTTGCAGTTTTGTTTCTAGCGCATGAAGTTGGGCTATTTTTAACGAGGCTTCAGCCATATCAATGCCAATGACATTTGCATCTTTTAATGCCATGCTTTCTGCTAAAATACCGCCCCCACAACCAACATCGACCACCTTTTTTGCAAATAAGCCATTTACACCTTCTTCGATATAACGGAGTCTGGTCGGGTTAAGCATGTGTAATGGTTTAAAATTGCCTTTTAGATCCCACCATTGTTCAGCCATCGCTGAAAATTTTTCGATTTCTGCAGGGTCAACATTGAGTTGGTTAAATTTGATTTTATTATTTACTGTTGAAATTTCGTTTGGCATGCTATTTACCATTGTTTAGTAAAACGTTAAAAATAATAAATTATACGCTTATAAATAATATCTTAGATTCAATTCTCAAATGCATAACTTAAATTAGTTGGAAAAGTTGACAGTTGAATATATATACCCATGTTACTTCAAAATGCAAATTCAGCAAGGGAAATAGTACTAAGCTTAAGCTGTTAGGCATAAAATTGCCCTCTCGATATTTAACTGCGTTAATCACCAAAGGTC
>JAGLDN010000252.1 GCA_023145575.1 Psychromonas sp. | reverse complement strand
AAAATAAAGACTTTAATTCCTAAGTAGTTATTCTACATAGAGATTTTATAACAACGCAGGTTGTTACTCGTTGCCTTGCCCTGCGGGGTATAAGCTCGAAAACCAAGATTGCGTTACAATGATCGAAAAGTGAACAACAATTATGTAATATTGTGCCTTGTTCTGATCATCGAGCTTGAGCCTGACCAAGCATAATGAAGTATCACGAGTATATACCAAACACCATTCAAAATGATAATAAAACATATGCCAGCAATAGCGACATGATAATTATAAATTTGGCGGCTGAATCTGTAAATGTTTTGATATAATTTCCCCAGCAGAAGATTAACGCTGTTCGTGCTTTGAGAATATTGGCACAATTTTCTTTGCTGACTTTTTATCTTTAAGTATCATGAGTATATATTTACCACTTAAATATAAGAAAATACAAATTAAGTTCTGAATGGCGTTTTGAATTGCGGAAATGAGTATTGTACCTCGTTATATATAGATCAGCATATGTTCCATGATCAGTAAATTTTGATATGAGTGGATAAATTTGATAGAAATCAATCCCCTTAAGAGTGTTCCTAAAACCATATTGAGTGAAACCCGTTATGATACGATTAACTTGATCTTCTCTTACCATAGGTATCAAAATTTTACCTGTTTCAGTTAATATAGAATTGCAGTTTTCTAACAGATGAACAAAATCTTCATCAATGTAAAGCCAATAAGGCAAAGCTTCTAGCACGATAAGAGTAAATTGTTGTCGACCCAATTTAGTGAGGACATCGTTGAAATATTTCGTAGCAAAATCTAAGCAGATCGATGGATATACACTCTGATTTATATCAACTGTTGTGCAGTTTGTATGATTATGTAATGCATGAGGTTTCGTACCCAAGCCTGAGGGCAATCTATCCGTAAACGATAAAGATGACCTTCCACTCCCTCTAACAAAATATTTCTTTGAGTAAAATATAAACAAGGATCAACAGTCCCTAAGGATTGATTATTTATTTACTGTAATTTGTATTATTGCTCAGAATAATTGCATATACTCAGGTAAAGTAAATATATTTTGTCAGGCTTAGATGGTATGTCAGATGAAGGTACGGCGTGATTTAATAGCTATTGCCTTTTTGAATGCTGTAACGTAGGGTTGATATTCGATCTTATCTGCTGGTTGGTAAAAAATTTTCCCAATTTATGTCGTTATAAAACTTCAATTTGGCGCGATGATGCTTTAATTTTTACTTAATCCCTCGGCAGAATTTATCGTTGTGGTTTTATGTTTTACCTCAATCGTAGGTTGTAATAAAATTTCGACTTAGTGTGACTCGTTAAGCATTAAAGTCTTTATTTCAATCTTTAGCAGGTGAATAACTTAGTTAATTACTACGATGAAAATTTTATCTCGGCTACCTTTGTACAATTTATCGATCTAACTTTTCGGCTTTACGTTACATGGGTATATTACTTGAATTTAAAACCTAAAATAGGAACCGACTATGACGACGTCCCTGATTAAAAAAGAATTAATTGAAGCTACAAATGTTTTGCAGGCATTTATTGCGGATCAAAAAAATATTGAAGACATAGAAAAAGCCGCTATATTACTTGCTGGATCTTTAAAAAAAGGTGGGAAAATATTATGTTGTGGTAATGGAGGATCACATTGTGATGCGATGCATTTTGCAGAAGAGCTGACTGGACGTTACCGTGAAGCACGACCTTCATATGCTGCTATTGCTATTTCTGATCCGAGTCATTTATCTTGTGTGGGGAACGATTATGGCTTTGATATGGTGTTTTCGCGTTATATTGAAGGTGTTGGTCGCAAAGGCGATGTCCTTTTTTGTTTATCGACAAGTGGAAATTCTGCTAATATTTTAAATGCTATTGAGACTGCAAAATTTAAAGGTATCTCTGTTGTGGCCTTAACCGGTAAAGACGGTGGAAAAATGGCAGGCTTAGCTGATGTTGAGATCCGCGTGCCACATTTTGGCTTTGCAGATAGAATTCAAGAAGTACATATCAAAATCATTCATATATTGATTTACTTAATTGAATTACAAATGGCTTAAAAATTGCTAGGGGAATATTAATGTATAGATTTCAAATAAAAAGGTAAATTTAAATGTGCGAACTGTTAGGCATGAGTGCAAATGTGCCCACTGATATCTGTTTTAGTTTTGCTGGGCACATTAAGCGTGGAGGTGATACTGGACCGCACAAAGATGGATGGGGTATTAGCTTTTATGAAGGTAAAGGGTGCAGAAGTTTTAAGGATTCAAAGCCTGGGTATTGCTCTCGCATTGCCAAAATGCTTACAAACTATCCGATTAAAAGTAAATCTGTGATAAGTCATATAAGGCAGGCAAATAGTGGAAGGATCTCTTTAGAAAATACACATCCTTTTCAGCGTGAATTATGGGGGAAACATTGGACCTATGCGCATAATGGACAGCTCATAGGATTTGAAAAATTACCATTGAGTTATACACACCCTGTAGGTGAAACAGATAGTGAGCATGTATTTTGTTGGATCATAGGTCAGCTTAATGAATATTATTCATCACTGCCAACTGATTTAGATGAATTTACGCAGCGTATAGGCTCTTATGGTGATATATTACGTGAAATGGGTGTATTTAACATGCTAATGACTGATGGTGAATATATGATATGCTACTGCAGTAATAACTTATATTGGATCACGCGTCGCGCACCTTTTGCTAAAGCTGAACTGATTGATGATATTCATTTCGTAGATTTTAGAAAAGAAACAACAGATTCAGATGTTGTTTCTATTATTACAACACAGCCTCTTACTAAAAATGAACATTGGCATAAAATGCAACCGGGTGAATTAGCTGTTTTTCGATTTGGAGAACGGATGTTTTATCAAAATAAGTGATATTTAATATTTTTTTTCTGCTATCTAGTACGCTTCTGATCCTCAATATTCATTTTGTTACCCCCAGTATAAAATAGTGAAATATTTTCTGGGGGAAACTTGACAGTCTCAATGTTTAAAATGGAAAATAATCGTTAACCATATCGTGCCACGCAAGTTAATGATTATTTTCAGATTAAGCATTTTATGATGCAAACGCTATAATAAAATCATCGAAAATTTCCATGTGCTTACGGTTTTCTTGCCCACCATATAACAACGCCAAGCGAACTTTTACAAACTTCTGCTGCTTTCATGTGGGGTATGTCTACTCCACAAAGATGTTCGTAGTTATCGTTTGCTTTTATTAACGTATCAGAGGAGTAGAGCCTAAAGCAAAACCCACCTTGTGAGCCAATGGTAGTATCAGACGTAAAAAACGTCGCTGCGCAGTTAGAATCATTTTTGCATATCTCTCCGCACTTTTCGCTTTCTCTGGCACCCATATACGTTTCATCGCGAATATAACCCCCTTTAAAAACCCAATAAGCATTAATACCATCAGTCTTAATAGATAGAGCAGTAGACGTTTTACCATCAGGGTTAAAATTCGCAGCATCAACTACGGCTACGTTACCTATAGGTGGTATATTAGCAGGCGATGGACAGCCTTTTGGATATTGACCCAGGCTTTTAAAGGCGTCACAAAAACTGCCGAAATCATATGTGGTGCCAGGATTTTGTCCAGAGGGGGTAGGGATACAATCTGCAACTGATTTTCCGCCTTGCATATCCTTCCAACAATCAACGCCGTGTGTCCCTCTAGGACCAACAGGTCCAGCGGTTCAACTAGGACCAGTAGCTCCAGTGCCATCCTTTCCACCACAAGCAGTGAGGATCAGTGCTGCACATGCGATTACAATCATAAACATTTTATTCATTATATCATCCTTAAGCTATATAATATGAGTTAGGAAGAAGCTACATTACTTATTCCTGCCAGTTTTGGTTAGTTACTTATTTATCAGCCATAGGAAGTCTATATAATAGGCATATTATAGTTAATTAATACTCAATATAACATCATAAGCAATAATTGTGTTATTGATCACGTTTATTTTAAACTGGGACGCTGGACTCTTTATTGTTGTCTCTGATAGCATTTGTTTTTCATCTTATTTGTTCAGATTATTAACATGGGTATATAAATTATTTACTGTCATTGGTATTTTTTATTGTCAAGCATGCGTGCTATTTTTCTTTTTTCATTATCTAGATTTGAAGTGAACACTATGTCAGTGAGACAACTTTTTTTAATGCTTTTGTGCTTCAGTGCGTCTGCACATGCTAATGCTATTTCTCAACATCAATTAACCCTTGCGTATAAAACCTCCTTTAGATCCGCAAAAGTCATTGTAAATAAAATGACAGATCGTGAAAAAATTGGCCAACTTATGCTGCTTGATTTTCGTTATTGGAAAAAAAATGATGAGAAACCAAGTAAAAAAAATGAAGTCACCAAAATAACCCCTGAAATTAAAGAAGTGATCAATTATTTTGATCTCGGTGGCATCATTTTGTTTCGTGAAAATTTATATAATACAACGCAGGTGATAGATTTAATCCAAGGAATGCAAGATGCGCGTAGTACGATGCCTTTATTTATTGCGATTGATCAAGAAGGAGGCTATGTAACACGTTTACGTGAAGGTGTTGAAATGCCAGGGAATATGGCGCTTGGTGCGTCAGGTGATCCTCATTTTGCAAAGCAAGCAGGAGAGGTACATGGTAGCGAGCTCGCTGCACTTGGCTTTAATTTTAATTTCGCGCCGGTAGTTGATGTCAATAGTAACCAAAATAATCCGGTGATTGGCGTGCGATCATATAGTGATGATTTACCGATCATTAATGAAATGTCTGCGGCATACATTGAGGGCATACATCAATATGGTTTATTAACGTTAGCAAAGCATTTCCCTGGTCATGGCAATGTAAGTGTTGATTCACATCATGCCTTGCCCATTGTGCCTTATAGCGAAGCGCAATGGAGAGCGGTTGATTTAAAAGCATTTGAAAATGTATTTGCTAAAGGTGTCGATGCAGTGATGACCGCGCATGTTGTTGTGCCAAGTGTTGATAACAGTAAATTAATCTCGTCACTGACAGGTAAGCTGATAGGTAGACCTGCCACCTTATCAAAGAAAATGCTCACAGGCATTTTGCGGGATGAATTGCATTTTAAAGGGCTAATTGTTACAGATGCGCTTGATATGGGCGCTATAGCGAATAACTTTGATCCAAGTTGGACGGTTGAAACTGCTATTTTAGCAGGGGCTGATGTCATATTAATGCCAGTCAAAATGTGGGATCAAAATGCGCTTAAAAAACTTGAAAAGATTTATAAATATCTTGAGCAGCAAATGAAAATAAATCCGCAACTTACAAAGCGCATAAACCAATCAGCACGCCTTATTGTGCAAACAAAATTAGCACAAAAATTATCTGCAAAACCAGTTGATAAGCATCATGCTTTAATGATTGTCAATTCAAAAAAACACCTTGCAATAGAAGCGAATATTGCAGAAAAAGCAATTACCTTGATTGAAAATAAAGGGGTATTACCGTTTGCATTGTTACCTTCTACAAACGTATTGGTCATTTCAGATGAAGCACCACGCAATGAGATCGTCAAAAGTGAATTAATGAACATTGCTAAACATTTTAAAAAGATCAAGTTCCACGTTGAAACAAGTGCTTTAAAATTATCTGGCAATGATATTAATCAAGCGGTTTTTACACAGAAAATAGCTAAAGCTGACTATGTTATTTTAATCACTTATAATTTAAAAAATTCAGCGGCAAATGCACAAGCAGTTATTAATTTAAGCCATCAAATGAAAAAACCAACAGTTGTTATAGCTTCACGCAACCCCTATGACATTGCTTATTTAAACAATGTAAAAGCAAATATTGCCATTTATGGTATTACTGGGTTCGATGTAACGAATGATGTGCGTAATAAATTAGAAGCAAATATTAGAGCGGGTATTCGCACTTTATTTAAAGATCCAATGACAGGAAAACCGCTAAATGATCCCTCAGCGAAATTACCCGTCAATATTAAGGATCGTCATAATAGAAAAATAATTTATCATCGAGGCTATGGGTTAAGTTATGCTAGTACAAAGAAGCATTCTGGATAAAAAAAATTTGTTAATTCTGTGTTTGTAGCCCTATCTGCGTTAAATTGATTTACAATCGTCAGATATTATTGATTAATTTGTCTTGATAATGTCGATATTTTAGTATTGAGCATAAATGCTTGTTATATTTATTGAGTATCAATTAAAACGCTTCTTAACCTGAACTCAGGCTAACACAGGATCTTCAAACATGAAAAAGATACTATTTACCTTGGTGTTTAGCATTGGGTTTGTGTTTAGCACAGTCTCACTTGCATTGGCTCAACAAAAAGTGCCCCAGCGATTTCTTGTTGGCGCAAAAAATATTGATTATTACCTACCTTTGCTTATAAATAAGCGCGTAGGTTTAGTTGTCAATCAAACATCAATGATTGCTGATGTGCGTTTGATTGATTTTTTAATCGCTAAAAAGGTTAATATAATAAGATTATTTTCGCCTGAACACGGTATTGGCGGTAAAACGCCTGCGGGTAAGAAGGTTGAGACATCGATTGATTTGAAAACGGGGTTACCAGTGACCTCACTTTATGGAGATAACAAAAAGCCGACCGATAAACAGTTGAAAGATGTTGATGTATTAGTGTTTGATCTTCAAGATGTGGGTGTACGTTATTTTACTTATATCAGCACCTTGCATTTAGTGATGGAAGCAGCTGCTGAAAATAACAAAATGCTAATAATTTTAGACAGACCGAACCCAAACGGTGGTTTTATCGACGGTCCAATCATGCAACCCAAGTATGAATCGTTTGTTGGAATTGATCCTATTCCGCTTTTGCATGGTCTGAGTGTGGGTGAACTTGCATTGATGATCAACGGTGAAGGCTGGTTAAAAAATGGTGTTAAGGTTAAGCATTTATATATCTCTAAGATGCAGCATTATAAACATAATATGCGTTATATTTTACCTGTTAAACCTTCGCCAAATTTACCCAATGAATTAAGCGTTCGGTTATATCCTTCATTAGGACTCTTTGAATCAAGCAGTATCAGCATTGGAAGAGGTACAAATAAGCCATTGCAAATGATAGGTTTTAACGATAAACGCGCAGGCAAACTATTGGGGAGGGTATCTGACAAAGGTTGGCCTCAAGAAGGTAAGGTCGTATATGGTGATGATTTAAGTCACTTAAAATATAACAAGGTAGGCGGACTTAACCTTGGTTATTATATTTCTTGGTATAAAAAACTAAAAAAACTGGGTTATGCTGATAATGAAATAATTACAAAGCGATCTTGGCTTGCTAGTCTCATGGGCACTGATTCGTTTTATCAGCAAGTGATCGCGGGTAAATCATCAAAAGAAATTAAAGCCTCGTGGGCGAAGGGTTTGGCTAATTACAAAAAACAACGAAAGAAATATTTACTCTACCCTTAATGGATATACCTGTCACCAATTAAAGCGATTTATTTAGTCGACAGATCGAACGCTAAACCAAGGCGCAGTTTGATGATTTCTCAATGAAGAGTGAGACTAATCGTTTGCCGTTATTTTAAATGAATAAGACACCTTTAAATTTTATTAGTTTTCGAGATGTCGCCTCAACGTTTGCTATATTTTTCGTCTTGAAGTATCACGTGTATATAATACAATGAACACAAATAATAAACTTTTAATCACTATCTCACAAAATGAAGCAAATCATGAAGCCAAAAAGATCCACAGAAAATAAAAAGCAAACACCTTATTCATCAGACAAATTAAATGATGCCTATCAAGATCCTTGTGTCTTTGCTAAACGTTTTGTTGATAGTATGAGTTTACGAGAGAAAATAGGGCAATTGCTGATGCTTGATTTTCGCTATTGGGGAACGAATGATGATAAATCACCTAAATCACCTAAATCACTTTCTCATATGGCGGATGATTTACAGCAAGTGATCCGTGATCACCATTTAGGTGGTGTGGCACTTTTTCGTGAAAATCTCTACAGCACAGAGCAAACGATTGCTTTAATTCAAGGCTTTCAAAATGCGAGATCGAATTTTCCTTTATTTATTGCAGTTGATCAAGAGGGGGGATATGTTACCCGTTTACGCGAAGGCACTGAAATGCCTGGTAATATGGCAGTAGCTGCCACCCGAAATCCTAAGTTAGCGGAAATGTCAGGGCAAGTACATGGATTGGAGCTATCTTCATTGGGCATTAACTTTAATTTTGCGCCAGTGATTGATGTTAATGCACAACAAAATAACCCAGTGATTGGCGTCAGAGCATATGCTGACAATTTAGCGTTGATTGATCAAATGGCTAAAGCCTACACCAAAGGGATCCATCAATATGGCGTGCTGACGTCAGTAAAGCATTTTCCAGGGCATGGTAATGTCAGTGTTGATCCTCATTTTTCATTACCCTATGTTTCATATTCAAAAGACCAATGGACTTGTACTGATTTACAAGCGTTTAAAAATGCGTTTATTTACAATCAAGACTCAGTCATGACAGCACATGTTGTTGTGCCTTGTATTGACGATGACAAATTAACGTCCCCATTGACAGGCGAGGTGATTGGCACACCAGCAACACTTTCTAAAAAAATATTGACGGGGATCTTAAGGGATGAATTGAATTATCAAGGACTTATCATAACAGATGCGATTGATATGGGCGCGATTGCTAATTATTTTGAAGCGCCGTGGACGGTTAAGCAGGCAATTTTAGCAGGGGCGGATATTATTTTAATGCCTGTGCATGTCTGGGGTGTTGAAGATATTAAAAAATTAGGCGCAATATTCAACTACCTTGAACAAGAATGTAAAAGCATTCCAGCCTTATCTGAGAGAATAACCGCGTCAGCGTTGCGTGTGATCTTATCAAAATTAAGCAATAAAATTTCAGCACAGCCAGTCTCTTATTCAGCCGCTAAAAAGAACGTGGGGTCAATTGAAAATAAAGGCAAAGAGATACAGCTTGCAGAGCGCGCTGTTACCCTGATTGAAAATCAGAACATTCTACCGTTCAAGCTAAATCAGCGCACAAAGTGCTTGATCCTCTCTGATGAGCAATCGCGTAATAACTTGGTGATAAATGAGATAAATAAGATTACTAATGATGCGTTAAATTCAGATCTGAGTATTGAAGATCGGGTGATCTCTATGAATAGCTCTGTGCTTGATGAAAAGCAATTAAGTGATCTTAAAAAACAAATCGAAGCCGCCGATTTTGTATTATTGCTAACCTATAACCTGAGTGCAACATCAACAATTAATAATGCACAGCATATAATTAATATGAGTAATCAGCTCAGTATACCTTGTGTTGTGATTGCGTCGAGAAATCCGTATGACATTGCTTATTTAAAAGGGGTTAAAGCGAATATTGCGGTGTATGGCGTGACTGGCTTTGATGTTACCAATAATAACCGTAATAAGTTAGAGGCGAATATGCGCGCAGGTGTACGAAGTTTATTTATGTTAGCCAATGACAACACACCATTAAATGAACCGACAGGACAACTCCCTGTGGACATAAAAAGCTCAGACGGTAAAACGGTGCTTTATCCATTTGGACATGGTTTAAGTTATACTCGGACACAATAAATGCGATTACGCAGATCCCGCTATTATATACTTACATCACATTTTAAAAATGGCACTTACTTAACTGTTTTTACGCAGTAGCGATAATATGACACCTAAAAAAATTTATACCCATGTTACTTCAAACTGCAAATTCAGCAAGGCAAATAGTGGCAAGTAGCTAAACGTAAGATTTAAGCCTATACACATGCTACTTCAAAATACAAAGTCAGCAAGGTAAATTATGCCTTGCTCTAATGCTTGAATTAAGGCCTGATAAATCTATTTTGAAATAGAATTGCTTTATTCAGCCATGGTTTTTTCCGTAATAGGAGCGCCCTGCATAGCAATGCAAAAATACTGTTGCATGCCACGTAACATGATCATTAATAATCAATCCCAAATGAACTATGAACGCAAGCTACTCTTAGATTGGTTCGGATTTGTAATAGAGGACGAAGATGAAGAAGTCTACCATTGCTTACCTGAACCTACTAAAGTAGGTACCTTATATAGGAGCAATTTATTGGAAAGGTTAAAATTACGGATCCTCCACAAAAATTAAGTTGACCAGTCCTTATTAAATGACTTGACCAGTTAGCCTAAACACCAAGCCATTTACTCACTACGAGAGCCATCTTGCACAGTAATATATCAGTTAATAACAGGTCAGCCTATCACCATAAAATGCGAGTCAAGATAACGAGTATATACCCTTGTCAATTCACAAAGCTTTGTCAGGCTTTAGCTCGAGCATAAGAGCAAGGCATAACATTCGACCTATCAACGATTAGCTACGCTAATCATTTGCCTAAAGAATTAACGAGAACATGTTAATTCTTTTATTGTTATTTCACATTTCACCTGTAATAATTCATGACTTGTATTAGAGCTAACGCCCTCAAGGACAAGTTAACTTGTCGCAATCGTTAATTTGCACCAATTTTTGTGGTTATAAAATATCGAATGGTATATCTAGTTAAGAATTAAAATCTTTATATTAATTCTCCAGCAAGGTTTAACGTAGTTGATCACCGAGGGGAAATTTTATTCCTCGCTACTTGTCACAATTTACCGATCTGACTTTGTATTTTGAAGTAGCAAGCGCACATGACTTAAAAGAGCCAAATAAAATATGTCATGATAACACTCCCATAGAGTTATATAATTAAATGTCTTTATAATCAAAAAAAGGTAAAATCATTTATGAAGCTGATATTATTATATCTATAAAAATTAAGGCTCCAATAACGCCACAAAATCTCTCTTAATTTGAGGACAGGTGAGCGATTAAGTCTCTTCTCTTCTCTTCTCTTCTCTTCTCTTTACTGTGAATACTGGTGTTAAAAAATAATTGATCAAACGTTAATAAAAAAACAACATTTAAAAATGATGGTTCAAAAAGGCAAATACTCTATGATCAAGCATTTAACGTGCTCCCATATTGGTCATTGAAACTATAAAAAACTGTCAACTCGTTTCAAATGATAGAGGTATAAAAATGAAAATAATTAGGCTCCAACCATGATAAATGTGCGTTTTCAAAAAATTAAGTATTATGGATATGTAGCAACGACTCAATTTCGCTATAATGAAAAATTGAAACTAAAATTTCTCGTAAAAAAAGTAGTCAATTTGTCAGAATATTTTCTCAAATTTTTGAATGAAACTAGTGTCCATTCGAAAGACATCGCTGAGTTTCATCTTGTACAAAAGTTAGCGGAAAAGGTTAATGTGGCGCTCCTTAATAACGGTCGCGATATAACCTTTGTTGACATGCGTGATCCTAGAGAGGCTAAGGAGGCTGCACTTTGGGCCTGTGGAGAACCTTCAGAAACTGTAACTAAAAGACGTGTTATTCCGTTAACTCTTGCCGCTTTCCATCCTGTTAATTATTACGACGATGGTTTCAACGACGTAGGCATTGAAATTATTTTCCCTCATGTATCACATCTTAGCTTTCCCTATCATATTTATGATGATGATTTACAAACAGATATAATAAGAAATACCCAAATAAAATCTCTTTATACCGACATGGTTTGTTTCGTTTTAGGAGCGCCCTACTTTGCAATGCAACATAGCTGTTGTTTGCCAAGAAACATGATGATTAAGAATCAATCCCAAATGAGGTATGAACACAAGGTAGTCTCAGATTGGTTCGGAATTTTAATGGAGGACGAAGGTGAAGAAGTCTACCATTGCTTACCT
>JAGLDN010000251.1 GCA_023145575.1 Psychromonas sp. | reverse complement strand
AAGGTAGTTGACGTCTGATACTACAAGACGTTAACATTAAAATATTGGTAAAAAAAGGAGCCTATCAGTAATTTTTTATTATATTTCCTTTTAGAATAATTTTATTTATTTATTTATTTATTATACATTAAGATAACAAGGGTATAATTGTAAAATTTTTTTAAAACTAAAATAACCTTTTCAATTATTTTGAATTAGTTCATATATACCTATGTGACGTAAAAGTGCAAATTCAGCAAGAGAAATAGTACCAAGGCGCTAGGCATCAAAGGTCGAATTAAAATAAAGACTTTATTTCCTAAGTGGGTATTCTACATAGAGATTTTATAACAACGCAGGTTGTTACTAGTTGCCTTGCCCTGCGGGATACAAGCTCGAAAACCAAGACTGCGTTACAATAATCGAAAAGTGCCTAATATTGTGCCTTGTTCTGATCATCGAGCTTGAGCCTGAAAAACCATTTTTACGTTACATGAGTATAAGTCTGCATCGCACTCTTTTTCAATCCCTTAAATTGTGAGTGGCTGATAAAAGGATCGTAAGGTAATTTAAGGTGATGAGTTTGATAAGTTTAATGAAATAAAGCAAAAACGAGAACAAGAAATATGAATAAATTAATGAACAAGAAAAGAATTTCACTCGTACTTGGTAGTGGTGGTGCTCGTGGTTTGGCTCATATCGGTGTAATCCGCTGGTTAATTGAACATAATTATGAAATAAAATCTATTTCAGGTTGCTCTATAGGGGCGCTTATTGGTGGTTTTCATGCACTAGGAAAACTTAATATTTTTGAAGAGTGGATCTGTGGAATGAGTAGATTAGAACGATTTCGCTTATTGGATGTGTCGTGGAAATCAGGCGGATTGATTCATGGCGATAAAATAATGAGTAAATTGATTGAGTTAGGTGGCGACCAAAAAATAGAGACGTTGTCAATCCCTTACACGGCAGTCGCGGTGGATTTAGTAAATGGAAAAGAGGTTTGGATGGATAAAGGATCGCTATTTGAGGCTATTCGTGCATCAATATCCTTACCACTGATTTTTAAACCTGCGATTAGAAATGGTCGGCAAATGATCGATGGTGGTTGTTTGAATCCAGTGCCCGTTTCGCCAACGTTCAAAGATATTTCTCTAAAAGATAAAATTGATTTTACCATTGCGGTTAATCTTAATGGGACAGTTGATGAAAATGTTATACCAAATAATCAACGAAGAAGAAGAAGTACTGATCAATTATTAACAATTGAAGAAAAAGAAAATTACAAAAAAGAAAATAAACAAAAAGAAAATAAACAAAAAGAAATTAAAAAATCAAAGGATGATAAAGATTCACTCTTTTACAATAGCCTATCTAAAGTATCGCAAACTGTGGTGAATTATACTTCAAAGTTTTCATCAAATAAAACGAATCGCTTATCAAATGATATCGGTTTTTCTGAAGTTGCAAACCAAGCATTTGATGCAATGCAAAGTGTTATTGCGCGACATAAACTTGCAGCTTATCCTCCAGATTATGTTGTAGAGGTGGCACGAAATGTACGTAGCACCCTAAATTTTGAATGTGCTGAAGAGATGATTGATTTAGGCTATAAAAGAGCAGAAGAATGTTTAAGAGAAATTACAATATAATGATCTCAATGAATAAGAATAAATCAATCACCGATACAAAGACATGGGTAAACAAGGTAATTGTCAAGTATAACCTTTGTCCGTTCGCTCGAAAAGAAGTTGAAAAAGGTAGTCTACGTTATATTGAAACTGCACAGCATCACGCGGATGACGTTTTATCTGTCTTGCTTCGCGAATTTTATTACCTAGATAGTCATAGTGAGGTTGAAACAACGTTATTTATCATTCCTCAAGGTTTTGAAGGGTTTTATTTTTTTCTTGATTTAGTCGATAGGGCAAATGAGCTTATTGGTACGCAAGGCTATGAAGGCATTTATCAACTGGCTAACTTTCATCCTGATTATTGTTTTGAAGGTCAAGGGCAAAGTGAGTCATCTAATTACACGAACCGTTCTCCGTACCCTACATTGCATATTATACGCGAATCAACAATGGAAGAAGCAATTGCTAACTATCCAGATGTAGATGCTATTCCTTCACGAAATATTATATTTTGTAAGAAAAAGGGCAATCAATTTTTTGCTGACTTATTAGCATCATGTATGAAGTCATAATATACCCACCACACCTGAAGATGCAGTTTTCAACGAGAATTTAAAAAGCTTGTACCCATGTGACGTAAAAATGCAAATTCAGCAAGGGAAATAGTACCAAGGTGCTCGGCATAAAATTGCCCTCTGAGATGATTAACTGCGTTAATC
>JAGLDN010000250.1 GCA_023145575.1 Psychromonas sp. | reverse complement strand
TTGAGCTTGAGCTTGAGCTTGACAAAGAATTTTTACGTCTCATGGGTATAAACATCCCTCGCTTTTTATACCAATTACCATAAATAGCTTTGCTATTTTACTGCTTAAAATAACTGACTTGTGTGTTGTAAGTTTTGTAAAGAGGACACATAGTTAGATGAGCTGTAAGCGATCAACGAACTATATATAATATCACCCCATAAAATTTGACAGGCTATATCTTTCTATAATAAGAGCATTATATGCAACAAATTCAACTTTCTCAATTTCAGCAGATCTGGCTTGATCATATCAATAAAGCTGAGCAACTTAATATTTCTATAGTAGCTGATCTAAAATAAAAATAATATATCAGTTCATGCATTCTATTGTTAAAATTCACGTTACTTGAAAGAGCGCTTCCATCGGTAAAAAAGATTGAACATTCGTTAATACAAGCTACTGCATCAAAAATGAATGCACCTAAAAATATCGCATGCCTGTCCAGTTGTGCTTTACAATGGTGTAGTTGTTGATGAATTGGATCTTGATCTGCTTTTCAAAAGTGGAATCAATTATGATCCGCCTACCCAGTTCAATTGAAAAAGTTTACTTATACTGGCAACCATTTTATTTTCATAAAGTGATGAAGGATCTTTCAATGATAATGGAAGAGTCGCTTTGACTTGTTCCATTTTAATCGCAGTTGGTTGATAAAATACCCTCTAAGTAGCTGATCAAATTAACTATGTAATTTCATCAGCGTCAGTGAATTATTTTATTTCGTTTAAATTCATTACGTTAACCTCTTTATTTGAATTTTCTTTGTGTGATGCCTCAGTTAATAAGACTAATAATGCTTGGTGATCCCATTGTGTGCTTTGTTCTGTATAAGCGAGAGATAATTTTTTTATTGCTTTTGCTAACGAGGCTTTATCTTGATTCGATAGGGCCGTTAATTCACTAATTTGAGATAGGTTTTGGGCCTCGGGATATATTAATTGACTATAACGCAGTAACGCAAGGTATGCTGTACTAGGTGAGTTTGTTTTTAGTGCGGTTGCAACCTTCATTAATGCGTCGTTTGGCTGATGTTTAGTTTTTTTATCATTTTTTTGTAGCGTCAAATTTTTAAGGGAATAAAGATGATAGATCATCAAAGAAAGTAATAAAATAAGTAAAATAAAAGTGACAATTTGCCAATAAATAAGTGACTTATTATTCACAATAATGGGTTGTTTTGCCACTAAGGGGGTATTTGATTGATTGATATTTTGAGGAGTAGAATGTTTGTCGACAGTTGTCGAAACTGTATTTTTTGCAGGTAAAACAGTCAAAGTGCGCTCAGGAAGAATTGCAAAAACTTTTTTGTCAGTTTTAGTGTTCCACCATCCGAGTTTAATTTCTGGTAATATGAATTTCCCTGCTCTATCGGCTATAATAGCATGTTCCATTTCACGTTTAACGTAAGTTTCCCCCTGTAATTTGACCTTGCTTATTTTATCTTTATCTGGATAAAAACGAAATGCTTTAGGATAATTAAAATTGATAGTTGGAATACTTTGTTCGGTTATTGAGGCAACTAGCAAGGTAACCTTTCGCATAATCGGATCACCTGCATAAATAGTTTTTTTAGCAAAATCTGAATTATCAAAGAGTTTGACATCGTCACTGACTAATGTAGTGCCTTGAGCAGCTTTAGGTAAAGTTTTTATCATGACATTTAGCGCATCACCACGAATGTTAATCGGTTGTGCGATGACTCTGTTTTGCCAATCATTAACTGGTACAATTTTTCTTATTGTGCCTGTTAATAATGGGGACTTAATTAAAATTTTCCCTTTTTTATTAGCATTTATTTCATATTTTCGTGTAATGGTTTCGTATTCGATCCCATTTCGCACTGTTTTTCCATTTACATCAGGTCCAGCAATTTTAATGGTTGCATTTTCTAAAACAGGTGAATTAAGGACTAATCCATTGGCAGCTTTATCTATGAATACTACCGTTGTTAGGATAAGTGGTTGTCCTAAATAGACGGAGTGTTTATTTAAACTATTCTTTAGAAATACACTTGAATCTCTAATTCTTGCTACTTTTTGTGATGCTTTTTTGACATTGATGATGATTGGTCGAGTGTAAACAGAGCCTATTTTAAATGCTGGAATTTTAAGTTTGCCTAATTTTTTAGCTTGAATACTAACTATCCACTGTGTTTGACGTGAATATACGCCGTTAACATATTGCCTTTGTTGGCTTGTTGACGGACTAGATACATTAAAATCATCATCAAGAGGTGTTGGATCAAAGCTGTATTTATCACCAGCGTTATTAATGGTGATAGTTAGTTGAATGACATCACCGATTATAATTGAATTATTATTTACTGTTGCTAATGCTTGTTCGCTAGAAAATGCTTTTGTACTAAATGAAAAGCTAGATAAACATACTAAAATGATATTTAAAATTAATCGGTAAGATTTATTATTATGCATTACCAGATAGCTCCATTGTTATTATGTGAACCGAAAGCTCGGGCGCGTTTTTGATATTCAATTTGCATTTCTCGTTTAAGTAAAAATGAAGGATCATCAGGCATGTTTTTCATCCAAACGGGCATTTTTTCTTGCTTTGTGTTTTCTTCATCTGTTGATGTAGCTTGCTTTGCTTGTGCTGTTAGCGCTTGGCTTTTGGGTGCATGATTTTGCTGCTTATTATTTAACTGCTCTTTGTTTTGCTTTTTTGCTTGCTGATTGTTATTAGGTTGATTTTTGTTTTGTTGCTGTTTATTTTGCTGATGGTTCTCAGATTGATTCTTGTTTTGTTGCTGTTTGTTTTGCTGATGGTTATCTGATTGATTTTTGTTTTGCTGCTGTTTGTTTTGCTGATGGTTATCAGATTTATTTTTGCTTTGTTGCTGTTTGTTTTGCTGATGATTATTAGATTGATTTTTGTTTTGTTGCTGTTTATTTTGCTGATCCTTATCCGATTGTTTTTTGTTTTGTTGCTGTTTATTTTTTTGATGGTTATCAGATTGCTTTTTGTTTTGTTGTTGTTTCTTTGATAACGCCTCTAGCAGTTTTTTATTTTCAATCGCTTGTTTGAAATTTGGTCGAATAGCTATCGCTTGTTTATAGGCTTCAATTGCTTTATCTAGTTGTTTAAGTTGTGCCAGGGCATTGCCTTTGTTATACATCACGGCACTATTTTTTGGCATTTCAATTTCAGCACGGCTAAATTGTACTAAAGCGGATTTATAATTTTTTTCTTTGTAATAAGCACAGCCTTTTTCAAGTGGTGCATGATATAATTCACTGGCGAGTTTATAATTTTTACCTTGGTATGCTTGAAATGCATTTTGTTGCTCATTTTTCCAGATTGATGCATCAGCATGCGGGTTGAAAAATGGTATTGTGACGCCTATAACTAACATATAAAAGATACCTTTACGAAACAATAACAAGAATAAAGGTAAGAGAATAAAAGCTATCCAATAACCATCATCTTTCATAAAGCCTTGTGTACTTAGCTTATCTTTTCTGTTTTTTTGTTCATTTTTCAATTTGTTTGCTTGATAATAATTCGCTAAACGAGTGACTTCATTGCCTGTATATGTGGCGTTTAAAAATAAACCATGACCCGCTTTGCTAAGCGCGTATAAAGGTGCCGTATTTAATTTTGGGATAATAATATTGCCAGTGGGATCTTTTAATAGGCTACCATTAGCCAGTCGGATCGGGGCCCCGTTGTCTGTACCAACAGCTAACACGGAAACAATCCATTGTTTGCCATCAAGTGTATTTATCATTTTTTCTGATATCTTCTTTGTGATTCCATCGGTAATAAAAACAATATGTCCTTTCTTATACCCCGCATTTTTTAATATCTCAATTGCTTTATCGAGTGCTAAATCAGCGCGAGATCCTGTTACTGGCATGATATCAGGGGATAAGTTTGGAATTTGATGGAGTATCGACATCGCGTCGGTCGTTAATGGATCAATCACAAAAGCATCACCTGCGTATGCGATGAGTCCCGTTTCACCTTCTTGTGATTGTTTTATAAAATCAATTGCTTTATAACGTGCTTGGCTAAGGCGGTTCGGTGTTAAATCTGTTGCATACATTGAATAAGAAAGATCCATTACAAGCACTTGGGCTTTATTTATTTCATGCAAGGGTATCTTTATGGAGTGAAAACTTGGCCCAGAAAGCGCTAGGCTGATTATCGCAGCGAGAAAATAAAATCGGGAAAAATAAAGTCGTTTAACAATGGAAGGTTTGGATACAATATGTGCGCTTAAATGCGCAGCGATCAAGGATTGTTTAGTGAGTTTAGGCTTAAATTTTTTATGTAGAACAAAACGTATGCCCGCTCCTAGTACAATGGTAAAAAAAACAATAAGCCACAGCGGGCGTAAGAATTCTAAAGGTATAAAACTACTATCAAAGGAGGTCATCACGTCTCCTCACTCTAAAGTTAACAAATGATAATATAAGCAATATAAATGCACCAGATAATGGCCAATAGAAAAGATTTTTTTCAGGCCGAAATTCTAAAAAGCCAGCGTCTATATGCTCTAGCTTATTTATTTTTTTATAAATGTTGCTTAAATCCTGTTGATCTCGCGCACGGAAATATTGCCCACCTGTCAGCGTAGAAATTTTAGTTAATGTTGCTGTATCTAAATCTGCTGATGGATTTATGCGCTGTTGTCCAAAAATAGTATGTTTAATCATAACATCGGCACCAATGCCAATGGTGTAAATCGTGACATGGTTTTTTGCCGCTTGCTCTGCCGCTTTAAGAGGTGGAATTACGCCCGCTGTATTCGCGCCATCAGTGAGTAATATTAAAACACGTTGTTTATTTTTATTTTCAATAAAGCGTTTATCTGCTAGTGCGATTGCTTCTCCAATGGCTGTTTGTGTACCGACAAGCCCTAATTGACTTTTATTCATCATTGTCGAAATTGTTCTTAGATCAAAAGTAAGCGGTGTTTGTAAATAAGCGTGATCAGCAAATAAAATCAAGCCTAAACGATCGCCTTTTCGAGTAGCGATAAAATCTGTTAATAATGATTTTATTAAGGTTAAACGGTCAACTTGTTGCCCATTTAAGCTCATATCAACGGTGTGCATACTACCTGAGAGATCAATAGCAACAATCATATTGCGGCTTTTTTGTTGTAAACGAATGGGCTGACCATACCAAACTGGTTTTGCGAGTGCGCTAAGTAACATGATCCATATCAGCCAAGGAAGTAATTTGTTGAAATAATGTTGGTTTGTGGTGTCTTGACCTTGTTGTAAACCAGTAGCAAGAGGGATCCAAACTTGTGTAAATGGCCGTTTATGTGGCATTAAAAAGTAACGCACGATCAACGGGAGTGGAATGAATAAATACATCCAGAGATATGTAAAATCAAACATTTAGATCCTCTGCTGTATTGTTTGTTGCAAACGAGGACGTGTTGAGTTTGGCCTGCTTTTTTGCAAAAGCAGGCAGTTCTTTTATCCATGTATTTACTTGTTCAAAGTCAATATTTGTACACTTATTATCTGCTGTAGTATAAAGCTTTTGCATGAAGTTCTGACGGCCTTGAAATAATGTATTTTCATCAAATGAGGAATGCAGAATTAAAAAATCGAACCAAGCCTCACCATGCAAAGAGGCAACCAGTGAACGCGGAAAGTAAGCGATTGAAATTCCTTTAAGCAATTGATTTAAAGTAACAAGATCACAATGTTTATGTTGTAAGTCAGATAAAGTATTGAGATAGTATTTTTGTTGCTTTTTCTCTGCTTTAGAGCGCTTTATAAAATAAATAATAATGACTATTAATAAAAAAATAACAATTATTAATAACCAATATATAATGGGCAGAGGCCACCAATTTGCACTGCTAGGCGCAATAATGTCGTGCAACTGCGCTAAGGGATCAGCATTGCTGTTTACGGG
Organism: Psychromonas sp.; assembly: GCA_023145575.1. Lineage (GTDB taxonomy): Bacteria > Pseudomonadota > Gammaproteobacteria > Enterobacterales > Psychromonadaceae > Psychromonas. The sequence goes on along the minus strand of JAGLDN010000250.1, from coordinate 3,080 downwards.
CATGAAATTGCTCCATTAGAGGTTTAGATGAGCAAACGTGATATAAGTCTATACCCTGCTTTGTGAAGCAATCATTTATTTTTTCTTGGCGAATTTTCGCCGAGTTCGTGTAAGCATTATTTGTTGTTTTTGGATTAATAAAGCCAGTCGCTGTTAGTGTATTGACCTTAATCTGTGCGCTATTTACCTGCACAGGTAAAGTTAATTCCAGCGGATCATTTATTTGCCATGCGCTAATTTGATTATGTTTTTTCATTCGATTAATCACTTTTTTACATGCGTTGTCAATTTGCGAAAAATCACTGATCAAATGAATTTGGCAGCCTGTTTGTGCCAAGCGATAAAGATGCTTGAGTTGTGCTAACAGCGTTTGTTTTGCAGTATTTAATTCATCGGATGTGGCTGCTAGTGGTTTTGATAAACAAAGGTTTTGTCCTTGATATAAAAATGAAAGCAGACCTTTACTTCGTGCGGTCGGTTTTAATTCAGAAACCTTGTTTTGATTAAATATAATGCCCCCGAGTCGATCATTGCGTTGGTTAGCTTGCCAACTCAGTAACGCGGCGAGATGCATCGCTTGTACTGATTTAAAAACAAGTTGGCTACCAAAAATCATGCTATCGGAGAGATCTACTAAAATGAAAACAGGACGCTCTTTTTCTTCTTGATATAATTTAGTGTGTGCCTTGCCCGTTCGCGCAGTCACTGCCCAATCAATGCTTCGTACATCATCACCTACTTGATAATGCCTAACTTCAAGAAACTCCATTCCTCGTCCCTTAATTTTTGCTAAATACTTGCCAGTTCTCGCACTATAAGCGACAGAAGCAATAGGCTCTAGACGAATTTTAGCATGTTGTTTATAACCTATAAGTTCGCTAAGTTGTATATCAACACCAGATGAATAGGGAGTATGCATTAATAATTTAGGTTTATTTCGTTCTTTATTCATCATGGTTATGCAGGCAAAGCGACTTGGTTAATGATTTCTTTAATCACTTGATTGGCATTGATGCCTTGCGCTTCAGCTTCATAACTTAAAATTAATCGATGCCGCAATACAGGGTAAAGGCTGGTAATAATATCATCTGGCATAACAAAATTTCTGTTATTAAGCCATGCTCTTGCTTTTGCAGTTCGCATTAAGGCAATTGTCGCCCGTGGACTTGCTCCGTAGTTTATCCATTCTCTAAGTCGTTCACTATATTTACCTGGTTGTCGTGTCGCGATCACTAAATCAATTAAGTATTGTTCAAGATGATCTGCAATATTGACATTCATTACCAGTTCACGAAGTTCAAAAATTTGATTATTTAATAATGGAGTGATGGTTGCAACGGTTTCTTTTAAAATCTCTTTTTGATTGAGGGCTAGTATTTGTTTTTCAGTTTCAGCATTCGGGTAATCAAGCTCTAAATGCATAATAAAGCGATCTAACTGCGCCTCTGGCAGCGGATAAGTGCCTTCTTGTTCAAGTGGATTTTGTGTTGCCATGACTAAAAACAGATCAGGAAGTTTGTATGTTGTTGTGCCAACGGTGACTTGGCGCTCTGCCATTGCTTCGAGTAATGCAGATTGCACTTTTGCAGGTGCTCGGTTTATTTCATCAGCTAATACTAAATTATGAAATATCGGGCCTTTTTCAAAAATAAAAGAGCCAGTTTCTTGACGAAATATATCCGTCCCTGTGACATCAGATGGTAATAAATCCGGAGTAAACTGGATCCGATGAAAATCACCTTCAATACCGTGAGACAAGGAACTAATTGCGCGTGTTTTAGCTAGACCTGGAGGACCTTCAACAAGAATATGCCCATCGGCGAGTAATGCAATGAGTAAGCCATCAACGAGATCGCTTTGACCTAAAATCATTTGGTTAAGGTAAATTCGCAGTGTATCAAGTCGTTGTTTTGCCATTTTATTTCTCATGTTTATTAGTGTATGTATTTAACGTTTTTTGCAGGTTATATCAAAATATAAAAACAGCCATCGAAATTGAGGAGCAGAGTAGCGTAATAAATTACCTTTCAGCTGATCTTAATCAGCTGAAAGGTAATTTTATGTCTCGCGTCTGCTTACAATATACAGATCCGATGTAGCATTTCAAAGTAATACGGATATATAAGCATCATTCGTAATAGTTCACATTGCCTTAAAGGACAATTGATGGGACATTGCTGTGAATGTTTATTTCTTTTACAAAAATTCAAACGAAGAAGTAACCTATTTTTAAAGGGTAAAATTTATTCGTTATTATATGAGTTTAATTTGCATATATTCAAAAAAATAAACGAGATCGCATGTTATTTTGACTGTTATGCTAAACGTTTATTTTAATTTGTCACCATTTAGTGATTAATTTTATAACATACTTTTGTAATTATTTTAACAAGAATTTCATTTATGTAAGGTTTTATTTACACAAAAGTATAACATTTGCACGTAGTGTGCATTTTTTATTCTGCATTGGGTTGTATTTAGCACACCTGATAATAATTATTAATTTTTTAACTGAGGTTACGCATTTATAATCGGCTCTTGAGGCAAGGCATCAAGAGCCGATTTTTGTGCTTTGATATAAAGCTTGGTTTTTAAACAAAATGTTGTTAGCCCTTTTTTAATACTTAGATACTCCAATTTTACCGTTGCAAGTAAAGACATGAAGATATGATTACTCTGTGTCCTTTTTGTTTTTGCTGGGGATTTAGCAAGTGCAGTACTTAATCTTATATCTTTCTATGAAAAACCTCAACTTCCCATTTTTTGATAGATCATTTCTATACCCATTACCATCCAAGATACAAAATTTAGCTAGAATTTAAAAGCAAAGAGGCAAGGCATTGATTGAAGAAAATGGTTATTCCCTTGCCAAAATTAATAACAATGCATATACCCATGTGACGTAAAAATGCTTTGTCAGGCTCAAGCTCGATGATCAGAACAAGGTGCAATATTATGTAATTGTGATTCACTTTTTGATTATTGTAACGCAGCCTTGGTTTGCAAGCTTGTGGCTCCCAAGGCAAGGCAACTAGTACCAAGGCGCGTTGTTATCAAATATCTATGTAGAATAACTACTT
>JAGLDN010000025.1 GCA_023145575.1 Psychromonas sp. | reverse complement strand
ATTAACGGCAAGCTCGACAGAAAAGCTCTACCAACACCACAATTTGTCAGTGAAGATAGCTATGTAGCACCAAGAAATGAACGTGAAGCGCAGCTTTGTCATCTTTGGCAAGCCGTTTTGGGCGTAAAAAAAGTTGGCATTCATGACAACTTTTTCCGCATTGGGGGCGATTCAATAGTCAGCATTCAACTCGTCTCCAAAATGCGCAGAGCTGGCTTTACTTTACAAGTGAAAGCTATCTTTGATGCGCCAACCATTGCCCAGTTGAGCCATTTGTTAAAAAGATCACAAACTCACATAAAAATTGAAGCAGAGCAAGGCGTATTAACGGGTAAGTTTGATTTATTGCCAATACAATCTTGGTTTTTTGAACAAACACTCGAAAAACCACACCACTGGAATCAGTCTTTTATGATTAAAATTCCAAGGGAAATCAAAAGCGCCGAAATTGAAAAAGCACTAAAAATATTGGTTAAACAGCACGATATGTTACGTTGTAATTTTCATAAAATACAGACAAGCTACCAGCAACAATACCATGATAATACAACGCACATGGGCGCACCTTTCAAAACATTGAATGTCGCTGATTTAGATGATGTAGCACTGTATGCAAAATTAACACATATACAGAGTAACTTTAACTATTTTGACGGCCCTTTATGGCAGGCGGCGCACTTAACTCATTATCAAGACGGAAGTGCGCGTTTATTTTTCGCTTTCCATCATCTCATTATAGACACAGTGTCGTGGCGGATCATAGCGCAAGATGTTATACAGCTATTAACGGGAAAAGCACTGCCAGCTAAAGGCAGTAGTTACCGCCAATGGGTGGGCGCGGTACAAAATTATGCGTTAACTCATCAACAAGAGCGAGAATATTGGCAAACTGTGTGTGTCTATAAATCAGTATCACCTTTGTCAGGCACTGTGACCCAACATACGCTGAGCTTAACTGCAGAACAAACAGATGTTTTATTGCATCAAGCAAATCTTGGGTTTCATACGCAAATTAATGATTTATTACTCAGTGCACTCGCCATTGCACTAAGTGACGTTTTCGCTAGTCGCGTTAATCATATTACCCTTGAAGGCCATGGTCGAGAAGTTATCGATGATACAATAGATGTGAAGAACACAGTAGGTTGGTTTACCAGCGCTTATCCAGTGCGACTTGAGACTTATTCAAGCAGTACTGAGACCATCATTCAAACGAAAGAGATGTTAAATATCATTCCAAACAAAGGCATTGGTTATAGCGCGCTTTTTTCACAACAAGTGACCCAAAAAGCACTCGCAGGGCTACCACAAATCGTCTTTAATTATTTGGGGCAGTTGGGAGATCAAAATAACGGATCTAACGCCGCTGATTGGCAAATAGTTGCTGAAGACAGTGGCCAGATGATAGCCAATGAAAACAGCGACAGCCTGTTACTTAACATTAACGGTGCAGTGCAGTGCGGGGCTTTACAGTTTACTATTGCCTCGAGATCAACTGACTTGTTATCATATGATTTTGCAACACGCTTTCAAAAAGCTTTAATTGACGTTATTAAGCAGGCCGCACTCAAAGCTAAAAGTGGGGGACTCCGAACGTTAAGTGACTTAAAAGAAGTTTATTTAATAGTGAACGAAAAATCAAATGATCCTATTTTCGTTCTGCCACCAGGCGATGGGGGCGCTGAAAGTTATTTAAATAATATAGTACCTCAATTAAAAGATAGAAAAATTATTCTATTTAATAACTTATACCTTGAAGGCGGTTTAAAAAATGATAATGTTCAAAATTATTATACTTTCGAAAGACTCGCTATTCAATATATTAGATATATTAAAAAGATACAACCTGTTGGTCCTTATGAATTATTTGGTTGGAGTTTTGGTGGGGTGTTAGCTTTTGAAATAGCACGCCAACTGGAAAATAATGGTGATAAAATTTCAAAAATAATTTTAATTGATCCCTATTTTAATTATAAAAAAGTAATCGAGGCTCTATGCCAAGATTTTCCTAAATTCCAAACCCACAAATTACAAGATAATATTAATTATCAATATCAATGTAACAATGATAAATATAGAACAAATGCAGAAATAGTTTTATTTAAGTTTTCAAAAAT
>JAGLDN010000249.1 GCA_023145575.1 Psychromonas sp. | reverse complement strand
TAAGCAAGTTAATACCTTTAACGCAGCGAACAACAGTATAATAAACTCATTTTCATTCGAAAATGCTTAAGCTTGAACCTTGTCATCAAAAATTAAAACGAGATCATCTGAGTCAATTTCACGCACTTCTTTTTTTTTACATTTTTCCATAAATCGAATGATCTAAACTGCTTATTGGATAAAAAAGAGTAATTTGATCGTGACTAATTTCTCAATCGAGAAGATGAGATAAACCAGTTGCAGTTGTGTTGCTCAATGATGTTACAAGGTAATCAATATACAGTTCAAATATTTGTTTATTTTTAATCATAGCAAGACTTCATCAGTTTTCCATATTAAATTTTAGTTTATTGCGTAACATCAGTTTTTTAATATAAAATAGTGCAAAATAAAATCAATCACATTAAGATTAATATCAATTCAAATATTACTAGTGCAAAGATATTTTCGCCCCAAAAGTTGTCAGGAAGAAGTGGGTTATTTTAACACGCTAGATTAATAATTTAGATGCTTTAAGTGCTGTGCTGTGTATTATTTTGTTCTACAAAAAATCTTAACCAGCACTTACCCTGATATACAAGGAATAAATAATGAGTGAATTAGAAAAAATCATTTGGAATGTGTTAGGTTATTCTTCAATGCCAGTTATCTTTATTTGTGGTTTCATCGGCGTTTTTGTTATTGCCGTCGGAATTTTGAAAATAACGGGGAACAAGCCAGTCGAAAAATAATCTGCTCATTTATTTACAAAACATTAGTTTTTTCGCTGTTTGCTGCTTTAACGTTGTTAATTTACCTGCATTTTGGTGTGGTGAATACATCTCTATATCATCATTTAAGCGAATTTTATCCAATACCTTTCAATAAATAGTAAAAACATTTAAAATGATCCATTACTTATAAGGAGAAAAATGAATATTTATATTATGCGTCATGGGCAGGCTCAAATGATGGCAGCGAGTGATGCTGAACGCCCTTTAACTGCCGTAGGCAAGGAACAATCAAAAAATATGGCGGGTTATCTTGCTGATAAAAAGGTTGAATTCGATGCTGCGATAGTGAGTCCATATGTGCGGGCGCGACAAACATTTGCAGTCGTTTCGTCTTTCTTTTCTAAAATTAGTCACATACAAAGCCTTGATTCATTGATACCAAGTGGCAGTGCATCGGTAACGATAAAAGAAATTCTTGCTTTACAAGTCAAGGGGGTAAAATCACTGTTGATCATTTCGCATCTACCGCTTGTTGGTTATATGGTAAACGAACTTGATCCAGCAGCAGGTAGCCCTTCTTTTTCTACATCTGCCGTTGCATACGTTGAACTCGATGATCAAGGTGTTGGTAAGTTACTCAGCTTAACAGTACCATCAAACCTTAATTAATCTTGTACTTTATTATCACCTAAAAAATTGCGAGGTGATCTTTTGAGTTGGTGCTAACGACTCATGATTATTGAGTTCATCTACATCCCACAGTCATAAAATAGCTATTTTTGCAATGATATGAAATCACAACATGTAAACCTCACAGGGCGCAGAGAAAAACGCTATGAGGCAAAAATGTTGTCTTTGTTCTCCTGTGTGGCATTAGCTTTTGAAATGGATTTTCTCTGTGAAATAATTGCTCTGCTATTATTTATTTATCTCGTTACCTCTGTGCCCTGATCCTCTGTAGCAGTTTATTTTTACTTTTATTTTTGTTCGTTATTAAGGCAATTTGTGCGACTAAAAGAACTACACCTATGTGACGTAAAATGCTTTGTCAGGCTCAAGATCGATGATCAGAACAAAGCACAATATTAGGCAATTGTTGTTCACTTTTCGATTATTGTAACGCGGTCTTGGTTTTCGAGCTTGTGCCCCGCAGGGCAAGGCAACTAGTGCCAACCTGCGTTATTATAAAATATCTATGTAGAATAACCACTTCGGAATTAAAGTCTTTGTTTT
>JAGLDN010000248.1 GCA_023145575.1 Psychromonas sp. | reverse complement strand
GACTGGTGTTTATACAAATATAGGCACTTAGTTGAAAATGCCTTTGCAAGGTTGAAACAATTTAGGGCAATAGCCACTCGATATGATAAACTAAAGATTCATTTTGACAGTATCCTCGCACTAGCTTGCTCAATGATTTGGTTGCCAATGTGAAAGATCAACAGCCCCTAGCAATAAATTTATAAATTCATGTAACTAATTTTTAAAGCCTCAAAATCAATTTCTTTCCATTTTATAGTCCATTTTAGATGTGCTTTGTTAAACGATCTAAAGAGCCTATCAATATTATTTTTCTTCCACACATTAGCTGATTGTTGATAACATTTATAAAAATAAATGATCCAAACATTGTATTGTTCATCTAATAAAATATTATGGATGTTTAAATCGCTATGATTAACCTGCTCATTGTACATTTTTATCTACTGCCTATTTTTTAATATTTAAATTTAGATGAAGTCGTTTTTTGTAAAATATTAACCAAATCAATGCAGTTAGGAATTTTTTCAGACAGTAAATCAGCTTGATAACAAAATGTTCGTTTAACAACGCGTGTCAAAATTTGCCAGGGTCCATTAAAACCAGCTTTGTATAATTTATTCAAGAGATAAAACTCTTAAATAGAACGTGTTTGTTGCTTTCCAACAAAAATATAATGATCAAAGATTATTATTCTCAACAATCTCCCGAATTGATAATGCCTCAGAGCACCTTGTAATTTTTCGAGTTGTAAAAACAAGTTGTACCTCGCCCGATTGATGACCCTATTACTTTATGTTTATTTTCCAATACCCCACATTAAAAAAACTTTCATTAATTTCACTTATCAATGAGGCATCATAAACAATGTACGTTTTATGTTGAATAATTTCCCTAAACATAAAAAGTCTACCTATTTAACCTGATTTAATAAAAATCAACATTTTCCTCTACTGTCATACTTGACATTAATGTACCTAAAACCAATGTTACCTCAATATATAACATCAGAGAGACAGATTAAACCTAAATGCCAGGCATAAAATTGCCTCTAGATAATTAATAAGGCTGATCGTTTATAGGTCGAATATTGCATCTTAATCTGATATCAGAGTCAAAGCATGATAAATAATTTTGAAATTACATGATGATATACCATTTATTCATATTATATATCTTTCGTATCAAGGGGCCTCATAAGTATAGGCTGAAGCATTTTAATGAATGTGTATGTCCTTATTTTATGCCTATAGAATAGCTGAAAAGGATTTGGAATGGAGATTACATCATATCTAAAAGAGTTAAAATAATCTAGATTTGGAAAATAACAATCTTCAGTCCATCCATCAACAATCATTATCGTATTGCTTAATGTACTTAAACTTGTGGGTAACGCAGAAGAAATAAACTCATCACTTAACAGGAGAAACGTATGATCATAACCTATACAATTACAAATCGATATGTTTGAATCGCGATTAATTAACGGATGACTAATTAAGTTTGTATAACAAATAGAAGCTTTTTCTGAACAATTTCCAGTGCCTGTCCTTGCTGCATCCTCAAATTGTTGGAGGATGCTATTCTCCACATTCCTTTCTCTGTATTTATTAATCGTATGGTGATCTGTAGGCAAGCTTTGTTGGTATGGGAGCTTGGTATTTGGACTTGATACATACCGAACGTCTGTGAAAAATTGAAGCGCACCTTTAGCTGAGTGTAATCTTCTATGCAATTTGGATATCTCTTCTGGTGTCATTATTTTACGCCTAAAATTTAATACTGTTATTTATACTTTTATCATTTAATATACCCATGTTATTTCAAAAGGCAAGACCAGCAAAGTAAATTGTACCAAGTAGCTAGGCATAAAATTGTCCTCTCGATGATTAGCTCGGCTAATCATCGAGAGGGAGAATTAATATAAAGACTTTAATTCTTAACTAGT
>JAGLDN010000247.1 GCA_023145575.1 Psychromonas sp. | reverse complement strand
ATTTTATAACAACGCTAATTTGTGCAAGTTACCTTGCCCTTCGGGGCTTTAGCTCAAGCATCAGCCCTGCGTTATAACATTCGAAAAGTGAATAACAATAAAAGAATTAACATGTTCTCGTTAATTCGACCTATTCTGGTTATCGAGTTCGTGCCTGATGTTTCATTTTGAAGTAACATGGGTATAGTATCATTAGTGATGGGGTAACAATCCTCACTGCATGTAGAAAAGATGAGTTTGCTCAAGACGCGGCAGGTCATGGAATATTTACTCGACTGTTACTTCAAGCTTTACATGGGGGGCTACTAATATTTTGGTCCATGTTAGTCTAGGTAGTCTTTATTCTTTTGTTGATAATGCTTTGGGTCCTTGGGAGCAACGGCCAATATTTAAAACAAACGTATCTGAATTCATTTCTTTAAAAGAGCATGCTCCACTAGTACCGCTAGAAACATTAAGACAGCTTCCAAACTGGTTTCGTAACGCTGAGTTTGTATTTCACCTCAAGCCTGCACATGAGCCTTAACATTATGATTTCGATCCTAGGTTGGGGGAAGTATTTGCTCAGCTACAAAAATGTAACCGACATAGCCGAATCGAGCCTGTTGATGCAGAGCATATGTATTTTGCAGCCATAAACTCTGAAGGATGTCGCCTTACAGCTTTGGGTGCTTACTATCGTGAACTTGCAATTAAAGGGCATTTTTAATGAGTATATTTATTAGTTATAAACATGTAGATCGTGATTTGGCTATGCGGATCATTTGCCTAACGAATTACCGAGAAAATGTTAATTATTTTATGGATACTTCCGTATCGATTGCTGCAACGCAGGACTGGTTTTCGAGTTCGTGCCTGATATTTCATTTTTTAGTCATGCGGGTTAATAATAAAAATACATAAATTAAAAATATAGTTAAGTCTGGTTAACACGTATTGATATAAAAATATGCTAACCATCCAGTAATACAACGGAAATTTTTTGGCAATGCTGTCGAAGCCAAGACTAACGTTAAATTTTAATTTTATAATGAGTATGTCATTTTTTTAAGGGTTCAAGGGTATTTTAACGAAAGGTATATTTCGAGGAATATTAGTACATACCTTACTTGCGCGAGCTTTAACCGATAACCGAGAATAACTTATATATTGTATAGACACCTGACAATCGTCAAACTCAGCCAGACTGTTAAACGTCACATTTCCAATATTCTGGTTCAATACGCCAGGTTGAGTAGTAAACAGAACATCAATTTTTTTCCCCACAAGGGACGCCCTATTTTTAATAAGTTTTAACGTTGTACACTTGCCATGAATTGGGAGTGAATTCCACTCATAGTTCGTTATTGCGACACGATTGTTTTGTAACCGAAATTGAGGCAAATCTGTTGATATAGAATCGTTTGACGCACAGACATTAACACTCTCTGCGTAGGAGGCTGAGATGTAAAAAGCCGCCAGACTGAGTAATACAATAATAAATTTTTTCATAAGCGTTCCTTTGTAATAATGAATTATATTAAAATCCATAGCATCAAAATTCCGTTAAGTCTTGCTATCTGCTATTTGTAAAAATTAGCGTAGTACAGTAATACAACTGCTGGTATGCTAGACCATAACACTAATAAATGCAAAAGTTATATTTACATTTTCTATTGTCAAAATAGCGAAGTAGTACAGCAACTTATATACCCGTTACCAATCAAAGTGTCCCTATTTAGGTCTCTTTGATAATAGTAATAATTATCGGCACAAATTTTGTTAATGGATGTTGTAAGGCGTTCATAATCATCTTTGTTCTTGTCAAATTACCAAAATAGATATTTTTCTCCTTCAATAGTGAAACGTTTCAAATGTGCCTTTGCTACATAATTCAGATTTTTCTATTTTTCATACGATCAAACTAATTATAAAACTAAAGCCTACTTAACCGGAAAATATAGTTGATTACAATTTGTGAGGTAAGAACAAAAAAGAACGGTTTTTGTCCGTTTAAACGACTTATTATGAATAGGAATAGCTTTTCTTAGATTTCTTTGAGTATTTTGGCAGGATTTCCGGCTATTACAACATTGTTAGCGAAACTTTTTGTTACTACTGCACCAGATCCAACAACGACATTATTTCCTAAAGTCACTCCAGGATTTATTGTAGCATTCCCACCAATCCAACAGTCATCACCAATTTTTATAGCTTTCGCGTATTGTTGACCACTTGCTCTCTCTGCTCGATTAATTGGGTGGATTGCGGTATAAATTCCAACTTGAGGCGCTATAAAACAATTTTTGCCAATACGTACTTCAGCCACATCTAGTAATACGCAACCATAATTAGCGTAAAAGTTTTCACCAACATGAATATTCTCACCATAATCACAATTGAATACTGACTCTATCAGAATGTTTGTGCCAGTAGTACCAAATAAAGACTTAACAATCAGAGCTTTTTTATCTTTTTCAGCTACACTAGTTTGATTTAGCTTTTTTGTTTTTAAACGGGCGCTAAGGCGTAAAGCAACGAGTACTGAATCACTCGAATTATAATACTCCCTGATAGCATTTTTTCTTTTTCATTCACTACTGCATACTCCAAACTCACACCAATACCCATGTTACTTCAAAATGCTACGTCAGCAAAGAAAATTTGCTAAGTAGCTAGGCATAAAATTGCCCTTCGAGGCTTTAGCTCAAACGCCAGTCCTGCGTTATAACATTCGAAAAGTGAATAACAATAAAAGAATTAACATGTTATCGTTAATTCTACCGACAAATGATTAGCGTAGCTAATCGTTGATAGGTCGAATGTTATGCCTTGCTCTGATGTTCGAGCTAAAGCCTGACAGAGCACTTTGAAGTAACACGGGTATATAATAAATATATCAATCATTTAGCAAGGGTAAAGCAAAGCTTGAATTAGCACGGTTCCCAGAAAAATCGGATGATAAATACCCTCAAATAAACCGCTTTTGGCGTACAAACTGGGAAAATTCAAATACACTATTTGCGTGCCCATAAGATATTCGAAAAGTGAGTTGCACCACCTATGCAATCGAGTCATTAAACAGTGTTATTAGAGAGTCAGTTAAAACGAGACAGGTATTTCTAAATGATGCAGCTGCGTTCAAGCTTGTTTATTTAGCAATTCAAGTGGTTTATTAAAAAATGGACAATGCCAATTAGACATTGGAAATCAGCTGTAAATCGATTTTCCACCGAATTTGAAGGGGAGAGAGCTGCTCATATCCAAAAGGGCATTTACACACTTACGTTTACACCCTCGTATATATCTTTTCATTTAAACTACCTGCAAATGATTAGCTATACCAATCGGAAAAAGTAATTGACGTCTGATAGTTAGCGTTTGAAGCGCAATAAGTGCTCAACTCCTTGCATTGCTTTTTTGGCGCTTTGTTTATCTTTTTGCACTAAAGCACAATTTATTGCCCCTTCACTTAATAAGAAAATGTTTGCAGTTAAATATAATGCTTTTTCTTTGTTAATCTCAAAGGAGTGAACATTATCATGAATAATACCTTTGAAAACATCTTTATGCTGTTTACTAGCAATAAAAATTGGATTTGTATCCCCTGAATATTCAGCGCAACAATGATTAAAATAACAGCCCCTAAAAGATTCAAATCCTTCAACTCTATTATTAAACCAATCATCTAATGCTTCAAAAATAATGAGCAGCTCATCTTTACTCGTTTCGCCTTGTTTAATACGAGATACTAACCAGCCTATAAATTCTTGGTGATGATATTCAATCGTTTCTAAAATCAGAGCATCCTTACTGGTAAAATGATTATATAATGTTTTTTTTGCAACATTTGCACAATGAATAATTTCGTTAATTCCCACGTCATGTATGCCTTTTTGATAAAAAAGGATAAAGGCTGTTTTAATTATTTGTTGTTTTTTATTCATTTTCTATCTCTTCATTAACGTATCGTTTAATATTAAACCAATTGTTCTGTTTTTCTGTTATGTTGCTAACAAAAATTAAATTATGTGCTAGAAAATGGATT
>JAGLDN010000246.1 GCA_023145575.1 Psychromonas sp. | reverse complement strand
TTGTAAATGTGGCTTAGAAACCATCAAAAAACTTGGCCGTTATACACAAATGACTGCATCGCCTCCCCATAACGCTGGAGAAGGCGCACAAAGAAACAAAATTAACATCCTAGGTGGCCTTTGCTTAAAGCCCATAATAATAAACGTATGTTTATCGTTAAATTCCTCGTCAAGAAGGCACATGATGGCCATATTTTTTCTCCACGTCGGAGTAGATAATTAAATGCAACTACTGCATGTTCTCCACAATTGCCTATTTTTGATTGTTCAGCTATATGTGCAGCATAATCTATGCCTTCATCCGACCATGTATTTTTTACTCGTGAGTATAGCCGTTCTCTATCATCGGAGAGTTTTTCAGTCATAAAAGAAGAATAAATATGACACTGATTTTTATTTATACCGACTGCTAGATTTTCGGTTTTCATTCGCACAGTCTTCTTCACATAATCACAAGCAGCTTCCGCACGTATTAAATAAGTATTCATTATTCCTCCTGTGTGTAAGCATGATTAATAAATTACATCAATCTTTAACATTGAAATATTTAATTATATTTAATTATATTTAATAACCATGTTACTTAAAAGTGCAAATTCAGCAAGCTGTGTGGCAAACGGATCCTAGGCGACAAGTTAAAATCTAACTTGTTAAATTGATCCTTTCTAAAAACGAATATGTTTGCCCTACGGATCATCAGCTCGAAAACTAATAAAGTTTAAATGAGTCTTTTTCATTAAACTCCTCTCATTAATTAACCAAGTTAATTAATGAGAGGACCGCGTTGCTGTATTCGATAATGGCTAGCCATTAAAGTTTAAATATCAGTTCATTTAAACTAGCGGCAAACGATTGCGAAGCTAATCATTGAGAGGTCATCATATGGCGTCTTACCTTAGGATCCAAACTGATGACTCAATTTTCACCTTGGATGGTAACGAGTATATACCCATGTGACGCAAAAATGTTTTGTCCGGCTCAAGCTCGATAATCGGAACAATGCGCAATATTAGTTAATTGTTGTTCACTTTTCGATTATTGTAACGCAGCCTTGGTTTCGACCTTGTGCCCCGCAGGGCAAGGCAACTAGTACCAAGGCGCTTTGATATAAAATCTCTATGTAGAAAAACTAGACCCATCAAACCTGAAGATGCAGGTTTCACCGAGAATTTAAAAGCTTAGAGGCAAGGCATTGATTGAAGAGAATGGTTATTTCCTTGCCAAAAACAATAAGCCTATAAAACTCGCCCTTTGGAACAACTGAGTAAATCATCTTTTGCATTGAAATACTCAAAAAGTGAATAACAGTAAAGGCTCAAAGTGTTTCTTTTAACCCTACCGAAGGGAGCATTGCGCCTTGAACATGAATTACTCAGGTGTCCTGAAACGAAGATCTTCAGGTGTGATGGGTATTGACCAATATTATCAAAAAAGTCCATTGGTATTTTCATTCAACCCTCGCTGCCATGAACAGTAGAGATCTGCAAAAAAAATAACCGCATCCAAGGGATTGTGATACCTCTTTATGATATGCAAATTCATTACCATTGTCTGCTGTAATGATTAAAACTAAATACTTAAATGATGTCAATAATTCAATCGCTTCAGGCGTCATAACTGAATAGGAAACCGCTCTTGTTCGCCTTTTAATTGCTTTACATGGCACGATAACATAACCTCGCTTGCCAATATTGCGTTTCAACTCTCGCGAAATCGTTTATTGTTGCAAACAAATTGATTGGCTATTTTGGTGTGATTTATTGTGCTTTTATTAATGGCGTAAAGTTTGATCTTAATGCATCAGTCAGTTGTTTATATTTTTTCATTATTTGTGTCTCTTGTCACAGAAAAGGTAGTGTAGATATATTCAACTGGCTACTTTTCCAACTAATTTAAGCTATGCATTTGAGAATTGAATCTAAGTGGGTATATAATCTAAAACTTCATGGGAGATGCAATAATGGATCACAAAGGATTTACACTCATTGAGCTGCTGATCACCATACTTATTTTATCCATTTTACTCGTGATAGGCATACCTTCTTATCATCGATTATTCTCTCAGCAAGCGCTTATCCAGCAAACTGAAAAGTTATATCAATTTTTGCGTCTTGCAAATTCAGAATCCATCAAGCAAAACCAAAAAATGTATGTGCATTTTTGTAAATCACACAGTTCAAATCAATGGAAAATGGCATTAACAAAACAGGCTAATTGTGACTGTTATACGATAAATTCATGTTTATTAACAGATATAAACAATGAAAATGGACGGGCTGTCATTGACGTTTTAGCAGATGGAAAACAAGTTACATTGGCGTCCTCCAAAGGATCTCAAACAGACGATATAACCTTTGCAGGTGATCAAGCATCTTATGCCCCAATACGCTTTAGCGTAAACTCAGGCTCCATAATATTAACAGATTTGAATGGCAGTCAATTAAAAGTGATTCAATCAACCACCCGGCTTAAAATTTGTTCACTAGGATCTTCAAAATTTGGATATCCGAAATGCCAATAAATAATAAAAAAAATCATCACGGGTTTTCACTAATCGAACTCATGTTGTCCCTTTTTTTAGGAGCTATATTATTGACAATGGTGATTGGATTATATGTAACAACAGTCTTGAATGGTACTAAAAATGCCAACTATTCACGTTTACGTACTGATATGCAAGCTATTCTTAGCATAATGAAGACTGATATTCGACGCGCTGGATATGGCGGAGAAAATTTTCTTGTGAAAGATGATGAAGGTAAAAACATCAGCGTGAAGATTACAAGCCTTTATGGTAAACATTGTATTATTTACTCTTATGATCATAATCTAGATCAACAGCTTAACTCTAATGATAAAATGGGATTTTGTTATGATCAAGCACTTAAAACAGTTCAATTTGTTTCCAATGTAGGCGGAAATAAAACTTGGAATGAGATCTGGTCATGTGTTACTGATGGTGGGACTTGGGATGCCTGCATGTTCGCTGGAAATTGGGTAAATATATCAGATCCTAATTTTATTAGCATTACTGCACTTACTTTTAAGCAAAGTATCTCATCTTCAACAACTGAAACAACTGCAACAACTGCAACATTACGCAATATTACCATTCACATAACAGGAGTACTCGCTGCAAACCACGATTATACATACAGCGCCAACAGTACCATTCTAGTGAGAAATGCTGAATTAAAATGATCTTCTTATTTTTCTACGATACCCATGTGACGTAAAAATGAAACATACAAGAAGACCACTATGGCAAGAACAATATTAACATATTGACTGTGGTTAAAGATCTGACGGTTTATATGTTACATGGGAAGTCTTTACAATAAACTCGTAATCTTTAAAAAATACTTTTCACTTAGAAAAAAATCTGGTTTTTAATTTATATCCGTGAAACTTCATTATGCTTGGTCAGGATTTAGGTCGGACATCAGATCAAGGCATAACAGCAGACCTATCAACGATTAACAATTAATGATGCTAATCGTTTTACCGTCACATAAACAAAGGTATATTAATGATTTATTAGTTATTCCATTTTCGAATGTTATAACGCAGAGTTGCTGCTTGATCTCAAACCCCTCGATCAGGGAAACTTGTAACAATTAGCGTTGTTATAAAATATCGACTTAGAATAACTGTTTAGGAATTAAAGTCTTTATTTTTAATTCGACCTTTGGTGATTAACGCAGTTA
>JAGLDN010000245.1 GCA_023145575.1 Psychromonas sp. | reverse complement strand
AATAAATTGCAACTAATTCTAAGTGTTATTACTCGTTTTTTAGTATTAAAAATAAATGATTTTTTCTTGATAGTGACCTGCTCAATGTCTGTTGTAAAAGAATTGCAACATCCATTGCTTTTACCCAACCGCAGATCGGATATTCTGATCAATCTAATGAATCAATGCGATGAAAGCGGCATTGTAATTTATCTTCTCGGCTGGGTGCAATTAAACGATTACTTGTTAATGCGAGAATAAAATGTTTTTTTATTGTTTCATTGTTTCATTGTTTTATTTGGAACTTTAGTTTACTGCGTAACATCAGTTGCTTAAATACCAACTCGTTACGGCTAATTGTATTTTTAACGGATGGACAATTGCAATAGGTAACAACTCAGCAGAAAATGCAATTCGACCTTTTGTAGTTGGCAGTAAAAATAGGTTACATTCAAGTAGCGTGAATGGTGCCAATGCAAGCGAAGCGATTTACCGCGCGCTTGAACTTGCGAAATCTAATGGACATGATACTTACGTTTATATGAAATTTATAATCGAAAAGCTACCACTTGTAAAAAGCGATGATCAAGTCGCTAAATTATTGCCATGGAACTTTACAAATAACGATTTAATGGCATGGGATAAATATAGCTAACGTGAGATCCGTTGATTACTTACATTTTACTTGCCTCTGAGTTTCCATGGAGATCATGGGAACTAGAAAACGTTTATTCTATCTGGAAATATCTTAATCATAAACTATAATTAAATAATTAAATATCTATATAGTTATACGTTGTATATTTCTTAATTAACAACTCATGCGATAATAAAAGGTTTTGAATATGATAACTAACAAAAGCTTAAAAATAATATCACTTTTTCTTAGTGCATTTATCATAACTGGCTGTGGTAGTGACGAAAAGCAAAAAACGTCAGAGGTAACACCTGCAGCTTCTCACACAGCTCAAAATATGTTCCAAGGTACCTGGATAGTAAATTGTAGACAATCGAATCGTTTTCATAATACCAAATATACCTCAACGATTGAATTCACAGGAAATAAAATGGAACAAGTGTCTAAGTATTATTATGGACCATATAGTAACAATTGTACTCGATACCACCTATTTGATACAAAAGTGAGCAGAGTTGTTGTTTTTAGAGAAGTTGTCAATAAAGGAACGAATAATGAGTATACAAAAATAGATAGCACTGCAACTAAAGTAGAGCAGACTATTATTCGAGGTGTTGTGCTTACGACATTGAACGCAAAATTTAACTACCTAGGCGTGGCTGTTGGGTTTACAGACTGGAAATTAAATGAACCTAAAGATGTTACGGATTCTCTATTCTTTCTCGATAATATTAGCGGTCGCACTGGTAACCCATTTAATGTTGGGAACACAGTGCTTGATATTATTAAAATGTCAGATGATACAATGTCTTTTGGTGATCATGATGGTAATTTAGATTCTGAAAGACGACCTCTAATACTTGATAGTACACAGAGCTTTCCTCGCAAGGTAGATTGATTATCATTGTTAAATAAAGTGTAACAGTTCAGTGTGTTCAAGAAATTGCGCGCTTATTTTTTGCATGTTTTTAGGGAATTCATCTTTAAATAACAGCGTCATGGCTTCACTAGATGTTACACGATCCTTATGATAAATTGATAAGTAATCGCGGATCCGAGTAAACATTTTTGAACCTAGTTTACTTTGAAACCAACCTAAAATTTCCATCTGCCCCCGAATTTTTTTTCAGAAATTAACATCAATTATTAGGCGACAATTAACTT
>JAGLDN010000244.1 GCA_023145575.1 Psychromonas sp. | reverse complement strand
CAAGTTAATTGTCGCCTAATAATCGTAAAATAGGTAATAAAATTAATAAACAAGCAAGTTCAACATATACTGCATAATTTACACTTGAAGTTTTCCAATTAATTTGGATTAAAACTATTCGGTTAAATAAGCGGCTCAAGCAATGGGTTTTAGTAATTTAGGGATTTATAAATGGTTAGGCAACTCACAATAGAACGTGCTGAAATCAGCCATAAGGTAGCCCTTTAATTACTTATAGGATAAACAGAAATGATCTTGAAAAGAAAATTCAATTGATTGAGCTGGATAATGAAATAATAAAAAAGGCGGCAGCTCTTTTGAATTCGGACGACCTGAAAAATCTAAAATAATACGCGATTTACAAGAGAGTTACCCTGTAAAACAGCTGTGTATTACCGATTATATTAAGTCTGCCATCTAAATTTAACGCATTAAATTAGCTTTAATCAAGGCGTAGGTTGATGTAACTGATTATTATCTCTGTGAAAACTACAATGCCAATGTGAATTGTTTTAAGCTATAAAATAAAAAAGCTATTTATTGTAATTGTTAGAATGAGCCTAATACTTTTTGATATACTGATGTTACCTATTTTTAGACGGGTAATCGCTAGGTTTATCTCTCTGTTGGTGTGGGTATATATTTTAATCCAAAGCTCAAAACAACAGATCTCAGCCCTTGTTTAGTATTATTCTTCAGGTGCAAGCCAATGAAGAGAGATAAGTGCATGGTTTCGGAAGATAAATTAATATCACTATATTTGTTGATCTGCAATGAATATCAACACATAATTCACGCACATGTTGAAGGGTTTATTAACCTTAAGAATATTTCATTTACGGATGAGAAAGTATTGAAAATATACTGTTAATGTATCTTAATAGTTCAGCGAACAATCGCAGCGATACATCCTTATGATCAAGATCACCTGAGTGACAAGTGTCCAAAGCTCAGTGGTTACGCCGTATTAATACTTCGAGTTAACAAGTTGTTAAATGGGTATATACCCTTTTTGCAAACGGCAAAAAAAAATCAAAAGCCGATGACAGTGTTTATCTTATTGATCCGTTTCCTATTGCATTCGCTAAGCACAACTATGCCTACACGGCTAAAGTGTTGCCTGAGCTTGCAAGTAAAATCTACAACTCAACCAATAAATTGTTTTACTACGGTGTGAGATCATATGTTTTTGCACGTATACGATAATCCAGCTTACCCCGACATTGAAATAATATTTATTGAGGAAGCAAAGTGGCAGGATGGGTCTGTTTTTGATCAAATTAGCCCAATACTCACAGATAAATTGCTATTTGGTGATCAAGCATACAAAGGTCAGATGGAGACAACGTTGAGTTAGAGCCGGGGTTAGAAGTTTTGACCACTATAAAAATATAAAAGTGGCAAAATGACTTATCGACAGAGGACAAAAAATATTCAAATGCAATATCATGCATGAAGCAGCCGATTGAAGCATTATTTGCTTGGTTTATGAAAGTTACCAGCATTGGAGATGCATTAAACGTAAGTTCGTCAATAGAGTTACTTACACCTATTTATGAAAGACTGTCAGTTGCGATGATGCTAATAAGTTACCCTGAACTGGGCTTTTGATTCAAATATATACCCGTTATAAATTATTCTACCGTTACTGATTTTGCTAAATTTCTTGGTTGGTCAATATCGGTGCCTTTAATTAATGAAACATAATAGCTAAGCAATTGCAGTGGAATCGTATAGATAATAGGCGCTAGCAATGCATCACATGCCGGAACTTCAAGTACTTTCATTGTTTCATCGCTCTCAAACTGTGCGTTTTTATCAGCGAAAACATACATTAAACCACCTCGTGCGCGCACTTCTTCAATATTTGATTTTAGTTTTTCGAGCAATTCATTATTAGGCGCAATGACAATAACTGGCATATCTGCGTCAACTAGTGCGAGGGGACCATGTTTTAACTCTCCAGCAGCATATGCTTCGGCATGAATATAAGAGATTTCTTTGAGCTTTAATGCCCCTTCCATCGCAATGGGGTATTGCTCTGCCCTTCCGAGAAAAAGGCTATGATGTTTATCTGCAAAATCTTCTGCTAATAATTTAATCGCAGGCTGCATTGTCAATGCTTGTTCGATTTTTGCAGGTAAACGTTGCAAAGCACTGACAATATCAGCTTCTTGCTGAACTGAAATTGTATGATGACGCCCAATAGCCACAACCAACATCAGTAATCCAGCAAGCTGCACTGTAAACGCTTTTGTTGATGCTACACCAATTTCAGTACCTGCTTTCATCATATATACGAGATCTGATCCACGCACTAATGATGAGCCTTCAACATTACAGATAGTTAAACTATTCATATAGCCCATCTCTTTCGCTAAGTGCAACGCAGCCAATGTATCGGCTGTTTCGCCTGATTGTGATAGGGTGACAAATAAGCTATTTTCATTGACAACTGATTTTCTGTAGCGAAACTCTGATGCAATTTCCACAGTACATGCAATCCCCGCAAGTGACTCAAACCAATAACGAGCGGTCATCGCCGCATTATAACTGGTGCCACATGCAATAATTTGAATGTGTTTTGTCTTTTTAAAAATTCTTGTCGCTTTTTCACCAAATGCGCTGTCTAATACTTTTCCTAATTCTAAACGACCATCCAAGGTATGTTTTAATGCAATAGGTTGTTCATAAATTTCCTTGAGCATGTAGTGTTTGTATTGCCCTTTGTCAGCTGCATCATGGTTTACTTGAGATTCGCTTATTTCACGCGTGACTTCGTTATCGTCGGCATTAAAAATTAATACTTTATGACGGGTTATTTCGGCAACATCTCCTTCTTCAAGAAAGGCAAAGCGACGTGTTACAGGCAATAAAGCAATTTGATCAGATGCGACAAAATTTTCACCTAAACCGTAGCCAATCACAAGTGGACTACCTGATCGTGCTACAATCATTGTCTCAGGTGTATTTTTATCAACCACAACGGTGCCGTAAGCTCCTTTAAGCTCTTTTACTGTTTTTTGGACTGCATTTAATAGGGAAACCTGGACTTTTAAATGGGAGTGTATTAAGTGAGCAATCACTTCGCTATCTGTTTCTGATGTAAATGTATAACCTTTCTCTTCAAGTTTTTTACGTAAAATAGAATGGTTTTCTATGATGCCGTTATGCACAACTGCAATAGTATTGTTTGAAATATGGGGATGTGCATTTTTTTCAGTTGGGCTACCATGTGTTGCCCAGCGCGTATGCGCAATACCCGTGGCCCCCAGGAAAGGAGATTCTACAACTGCCCTTGACAACTTATTCACTTTTCCGACGCATCGTATGCGTTGTAATTCGCCATTGTCTGATAAAATAACAAGTCCAGAAGAATCGTATCCTCTGTATTCAAGGCGCTTTAGCCCTTGTAGTAATATTTCAGCAACATCTCTTTGTGCTACAGCACCCACAATTCCGCACATGTTATGCCCCTTTAATATTTTTGATTAAAATTATCCATTTTTGGATATCAGAAAAGCAATGATAGCTAATTTGTCAAATGTTACAGTGATCTTCATTAATTTACGTTAAAGATTAAATATTTATTTTTGTTGTTTGAAGTTCACCTCTTCACCTTGCATGCATTCTTGTTTAAAGTGGCAGTTATTATTATTGTAAGGAATGTTTATGTTCAGTTACCGTCTAAGCCAATTATTACGTTTATTATGGAAGCTATCAACTGTATATATCCTTCCAATTATTATGTTTGCTTATATTTATTTTATGAATAAATATTTTGGTCCGTTTTCTTTTAAAAAATTAGATCAAGGTGCTAATATGTATAAATGGTGGGTTTTTTTTATTTATATTTGTTATTTGCTTTTGTGGAAATATTTTAACAAAACAGTCACTTATTATTTAAAAAAATTAGAATACTAATCCTAAGTTTATCAAGAATATTTATTTTACTTTAGCTCGTGCTAAAGCACGCTTTTATTGCTCTGGTGGCTGTCTAATGAATAAAAATCTGGAGAAATTTCTAGCATTAGATGGCTCGATCTGAATAACCTATACACGAGTTAACAATTAAAGTGCTTTATTTGGCTCTCAGCTCGGACAATAAGGCAAGGCGCAGTTTGATGATCTCTCACGATAAGCTATGCAATCGTATATCGGTAGTTTAAATAAAAAGAGATTTAAATTTTTATGGTTAGCTCTTATCAATTAGTGCCAAGCTGTCCTTTCATTAATTAATAGTCGGCATTTAAATGAAAAGACGCATTTAAACTTCATTAGTTTTCAATCTGTCGCCGTAAAGGGTCAGCTTTAAGAAAAAAATATGCAAAGCAGACAAGTATTGATAGAGCCAGTTAGATCGGAAGCTTTCAGCAAGGAGCTGTTTACCTCAATGCTTGCTATATTTTGCAATTTTAATGATATGAGTCTCAAATGTTTATTAGACATGAATAGCATGTTAATAAATTAATTATTGATAGTGCACTGTAATACTCATTACAGAAAATAGCTTATCAACCTTATTGATTAAAATTGATAAGTTTATTTAATATGTGTGCCAAAAATCTAACTAAAAAACAATCTAACCCACATGCCAAAAGGCGTTGTGAATCCCGTTGTTACTGATGTTATTTTGCCCTTATTAACAACAAAAATAGAGGGTGTTACAGAAACTGACCATTTATGGCTAATCAATCCTTTTGGATCATTTATGGTGGTACTACTATATTTTTTCGCATGCAAATATTGTAGTACGCGATCCGCGCTTCCTGATGTGAGCGCCACACTGACCACTTGGTAATGGTGAGATATAAAGTTTACATAAGGAGTCACAGTAGTACAAACAGGACACCAAATTCCCCAAAAATAAACAAGCACAGGTTTTTTTTCACTCATTTTAATTAGATCAATATTGTTACCTTGGACAGATACTGCAATCAACTCAGGAGCAACACCTGAAACGGTTGATCTCGTATGATATATATCAATACCAAAATTGACGATAATTACTAAGAGGATCATTATCCCTATCTCTTTTAGCCAGCCAGTCAGCCCTTTTTTTTGTTTCTTCATTCTTATGCTCCATGTTACCAATTGTTGAAAATAAACTGTCAGCCGATACGCAGCGCTATTTCAATTTGTTTTTTTACATGCTTTAATTATGAAAATTAAGTCCTCATTTTTAGTGGTGTAACTCTT
The DNA here is from genome assembly GCA_023145575.1 of Psychromonas sp. Classification (GTDB taxonomy): domain Bacteria; phylum Pseudomonadota; class Gammaproteobacteria; order Enterobacterales; family Psychromonadaceae; genus Psychromonas. Next base: position 236 of record JAGLDN010000244.1, on the reverse strand, counting down.
TCTTTTTAGTTTGTGGGTTACAAGTCTTGAGTATTTGATCTCTTTTGTAATGAGCTCAAAGGAAACTGGGATCCTTGATTGTCCAGAATAATAAATACAATTGAGTTTGTTTATGCCTTTGTTTGCACGACCAACAGTATGATCAAAGTGCCAGCTAATAAGTTCATTTACATTCGAGAATGGTTTCGCTTGAACTGTGTCGTCAAAGATTAAAACGAGATCATCAGATTCAATTT
>JAGLDN010000243.1 GCA_023145575.1 Psychromonas sp. | reverse complement strand
TTTTTTACATTGGCTCACAAGTCAGACGAAGTAAACTCTTTGTGATATATGACGCGAGTAATTTGATCGTGACTGATATCTCCATCTAGAAGATTCGATAAGCCAGTTGCAGTTGTATCGCTAAATGGAGTTATAAAGTAATCAAGATAAAGCTCAAATATTTGTTTATTTTTATACATACCGATACTTTAACAATTTTTTATCTGGCATTTTAGCTTACTTCGTAACATCACTTATTAAAGCATATCAATAATAGACGCAAGATCATCAAAAACAGCGGTTGCTAATGCGCGTCCCTCTTCTGTTATTTCTTTCCCTGTGCGGACCAAATAGTTTGATTTAACGCCTGCAGTGATCCCCGCTTGCAAATCGGATATTTTATCACCGATTAATATTGATTGGGTGACATCTATGCCAAGCTCACCAATTGCATCAAGTAGCATACCAGGTTTTGGTTTTCTACAATTGCATGCCAGCTTATAGTCACCTATGCCTTTTGTTTCGTGATGAGGACAATAATAAATACCATCTAAATCAACGCCTCGATCAGCAAGTGACCAATCCATCCATTGAGTTAATGTCAAAAAATGCTCTTTAGAGAAATAACCCCGCGCAATACCTGATTGATTGGTAATAACAACCAATAAGTAACCTTTTTGTTTTGCTTTGATTAAAGCTTCAATCACACCATCAATAAACTTAAAGTCATCAACCGCAGCGACATACCCAACATCGACATTTATTACACCATCTCTGTCTAAGAAAATAGCTTTATTACTCTGTTTGCTTGGCATTTCTTTATTCCTTTTATGCTATTATCTATGGTTTATTATATCAACGAGTTTATTTATGATACGTTTTCTATTTATCAGCTTACCTTTGCTTTTCATCAGCGCATGTAGCCATTTTGATTATTCAACCAATGTTGATGAAAAAAATTTTGTGCAGTACTTCAAACCATCACAAGTTGTCGTATATCAAAAATCAGCTTTAAAAAATCTTGATTATGAAGTTATTGGTGCTGTTGATGGAAGTAGTTGCCAGAAAAATGAAAATGACCTGCCTGCGAGTGAGCGAGAAGCACGCACTAAGGCTCGGGTTAATGCCGCGAATATGCATGCTAATGGCATTGTTTTTCAAACTTGTCTAACAATAAAACCCGACAAAACTTGTCTTAGCAATATAATCTGCTATGGTCGTGCGCTTGACGTTATCCCATAAGGTTAATAGATAATTTATCGCTATCTCTCTGATAAACTTTTTTTATATCCATGTTACTTAAATATGCAAAGTCAGCATGGGTATATATTTACGAGATTCGAATGTACTGTGGAAAATAATAGATAACCTTACAAGCCATTACAAATGTTGAGTGGGTTTTAGATCAAGCCTTGCTAAGTAATAACCCATGACACCACCAGAGAGAGCCCCAAATAAATGGCTTTCAAATGATATGTTTGGTTGATTGGGAAAAACGCCATAAATAAGTCCTCCATATCCGATGAAAACGATAATGGATATACATAGATGAAGAAAGTGTCTGCGCATAACACCATAAACAAGAAGCTGCCCCCAGAAAGCGTAGATAACGCCAGACATACCAATATGTACAGAGCCTCCCCGTGCAAAAAACCACACTAACAAACCTGTTATAATAACTTGACTGGAAAATACCCACAACAACCGCGTTGTGCTTTGTAGGCCAATTAAACTTCCAAGTACAATGAAAGCCATAAAGTTGCCCATTAAATGTTGCCAACTTCCATGCAAGAAAGGTGCAAAGATAATACCTGACAAATGCCGAGTTGATCGTGGCAATATACCAAATTGATTTAAATTTAACTGAAAAATGCTATTGATGATACAAATAAACACACATGCCAACATAATATAAAGGCTGTATTTTGCTGATTGAAAATAACGCTTCATTTTTCATCTCTTTATTTAAGACCCATGATACTTCAAAATACTTAAGGATAAAGATAGATGCTACAGCATATTGAGATGACATGTACTTATATTGGACTATTTACAACACTATAATTTAAATTTTTTGTAAAAAGTAATTCAACCTATTAATTATTTACGTTAAAATCTATTTAAAATCTATCGAGATACATTGAGGATCATGATGCGCACAAGCAACTATTTACTGTTAACTAAAAAAGAAGCACCAAGTGACGCCGTTATTATTAGCCATCAGCTAATGCTTCGAGCGGGTATGATCCGCAAGCTAGCGTCTGGTTTATACACATGGCTACCGACTGGTTTGCGTGTAATGCGCAAGGTTGAACGCATTGTACGAGAAGAAATGGAAAATGCAGGGGCGATAGAGTTATCAATGCCAATTGTTCAACCTGCTGATCTTTGGATGGAAACAGGTCGATGGGAGAAATATGGCGGTGAATTATTACGCGTTAAAGATCGCCATGATCGTGATTTTGTACTTGGGCCTACTCACGAAGAAGTTATCACAGATCTTGTGCGCAAAGACGTAAATAGCTACAAACAACTACCACTAAACCTTTTCCAAATTCAAACTAAATTTCGCGATGAAATACGCCCTCGCTTTGGCATCATGCGCGCGCGCGAATTCACCATGAAAGATGCCTATTCATTTCATATTGATCAATCATGTTTAGAAGATACATTTCAAAAAATGCATGTTGCTTACTGTCGTATTTTTGATCGACTAGGCCTTGAATATCGCTCTGTTCTTGCTGACAGTGGGAGTATCGGTGGCAATATGTCGCACGAATTTCATGTCCTTGCAAAAAGTGGAGAAGATACTATCGTATTTTCAACTGAAAGTGACTTTGCGGCCAATATTGAAAAAGCAGAAGCTCTTGCACCAAACTTTGAACGCCCGTCTGCAAATGCGCCTGTCAGAAAGATTGATACAGAAAATGTTCATTCTATTGAAGATATATCTAAATTCTTAAAGATTGATACCACACAAGTTCTCAAAACACTACTCGTTGAAGGTAGCAGTAAAAAAGATGAAGACACGCCGATTATTGCTCTTATTTTGCGCGGTGATCATACACTAAATGAAATCAAAGCTCAAAATATGGCAGGTGTTTCAAACCCATTAGTATTTGCAAATAAAGATCAAATTAAAGGTATTGCTCATTGTGATGCAGGTTCAATTGGGCCTAAAGGATTAGTAACGCGCATCATAGTTGATCGTAGTGCAGAAAAATTATCTGATTTTGTTTGTGGTGCAAATGAAACAGGCAAACATTTGACAGGTGTTAACTGGGATCGGGATATTAATAATTATGAAATTGCTGATCTACGCGATGTGATTGAAGGTGATCCAAGTCCGTGTGGAAAAGGTACGTTAGCGATTGCACGCGGCATTGAAGTTGGTCATATATTCCAGCTTGGTAATGCATATTCCAAAGCATTAGGCGCGAGTGTATTAAATCAGCAAGGTAAAAGCCAAATCTTAACAATGGGCTGCTACGGTATTGGTATATCACGCATTGTTGCTGCCGCTATAGAACAAAATAATGATAAAAAAGGCATTATTTGGAATGATTTACTTAGCCCATTTACTGTTGTTATTGTGCCTGTGAATATGAAAAAATCAACACGCGTTGCTCTGCTCGCTGAAAAATATTATACACAGCTCAAGGACATTGGTATCGATGTGCTCTTTGATGATCGCCATGAGCGCCCTGGGATTATGTTCGCAGATGCAGAGCTAATTGGTATTCCACATACGCTCGTTATTGGTGATCGCAGCATTGATAACGGTGTGATTGAATATAAAACACGCCAATCAGGCTTAAAACAAGATGTTAAAATTGAATCTGTTATTGACTTTATAAAACAAAAACTCACTTAACTTAATTTGTAACAATTTAGTGTATTTTTTTATAATTAAACTCGTCACATGCTTTTTATGTTTTTTTGATTTTTAAAAAAGTTATGTGTAAGCCGCTATTTTCTATTGTGTTGCTATTAAAGTGATCCTCTACTTGATTTTTTCTTTAGATCAACAATACCCTCTCGCTAAGTTTTTAAAATCCCTTGCTGTCAACGCCATAGGAAAAATCGGACTAAAAAACAAGTGGTATACTGTTATTCATTGAATAATAACCTAGTACAACAGACATTGAGCAGGTCACTCTCAAGAAAAAATCATTTAATTTAAAACTAAAAAACGAGTAATAGCACTTAGAATTAGTTGCAATTTATTATAAACTATCTCCTTAAAATAAATGTGGTTAGTTTATAAAAATCAAAAGGTTAAATCACTTAGGGATCGTTTCTGGTGTTCTAGATGACTTGAATATTGTGGCTGATATTGACGCACTATTGCCAATTCATGATCTTAATGAAATCACTTATGGTGAGGCAGTAAAAGGGATGATAATGAATGGATTAGGCTTTTCTAACCGCGCATTATC
>JAGLDN010000242.1 GCA_023145575.1 Psychromonas sp. | reverse complement strand
TGATCCCTAGAAAGAAAAACTCAAAAGTGGGAAATGCTGATATTGACTGGTGTTTATACAAATATAGGCACTTAGTTGAAAACGCCTTTGCAAGGTTGAAATATTTTAGGGCAATAGCCACTCGATACGATAAACTAAAGATTCATTTTGAAAGTATGCTCGCACTAGCTTGCTCAATGATTTGGTTGCCAATGTGAAAGATCAACAGCCCCTAGAAGGGCTTTATTAAATATGATGAGAAAAATCCTTTCAAGACAGTATTGCGGGAAAAATTCAAAAAGCTAATTGTGATCAAAAATTCAGATCTGAGATATTGCGAGGTTAACATTATAAGCCAGGTTGCTCTAAGTTGAAATTTTTAACTTTGTAGATTGCTGCAATTATCCAAGCCCTGCGAGGCTTTAGATTGAAAGTCAAACCAAGGCACGATATAAGAAATAGTGGTCCTCTTCCAATGTTGTAGCGTAGAACTTGCTGTCAAGCATTGCCTCATAGGGCTGGGCTACTTCGAACAGCCTAAATCATTAAAAATTCGACTGTGAACAACTCGTTAAAAATTAAACTGTTTATTTTAATTAGACCTTAGCTAACTTAGCGCAGTTATTTATCGAGAGGGCAATTTTATGCCTCGTATTCCTGCACAATTTGCTTGCTAATGTTGCAGTTTGAGCTCGCATGTGTACACAAGAATAATATAGATAAAATCCATAACTAAGAGAATTTATAGCGGATTATCCGTATTATTTCACATACATGTGTCTTTACTCGCTTTGAATTTTGAAATATCAAGGTTATACTTAGCAATTAATTTTAATCATCAAAGTTGCGCTTGTTTATGTTGCACAAAATCACCTTCAAAAATGCATTGGAAAGTATGACCCGCTTTATTAATAATTTTCCAAGAAAACATTTCTTCGCACTGATTATACTCTTTGTTATCATGTTAATCATTGCATTTATACCAAAAAAACCAAATAGTCATAATTCATTTAAACGTAAGTTGATTAAAGTTAACCAGTTTAAAAGCTATGATAGCAATACACAAAATGCGAATGAAAATATATATCCGCCAAAATCTCGTAATCGAACCATTAATATTAAAGTTAAAAAGGGCGATAACATCAGTAGAATATTTCAGCGAGAAGGATTATCCACAGGCCAGCTTCAAGAGTTACTTGATGTTGATATTTCATATTTACAGCTTGACCATATACACCCTGGACAAAGAATTACTTTAATCATATCACCAAAGCAAAAGCTAATTTCACTTGTTTTAGCCCTAGATGAAGATTCTTCCATTCATTATCTATGGAAAGATAACGCGTATATTGCGGTAGAAAAAACGAAGAAGAGTATTTGGAAAAAAAGAAGTTATACAGGCGAGATACGTGATACTTTTTCAATAAGTGCGATACAAGCTGGCTTAACGGCGTCACAAGCCTATCAAATTTCAAATGCACTCGGCCAAAAAATAAACTTTAGGCGAGATATTCACCCAGGTAATACATTTAGAATACTTGCTTCCAAACAATATATAGACGGTAAATTCACTGGTAATAGCGAGGTAAACGCTATAATTTTGAAAACTCGTCGTAACACTTATACAGCATTTTTAAATAGTGATGGGCGATACTATAATAAAAAAGGCGTTGGTTTAGGTAAAGCATATCGACGCAAACCTGTTTCAAATCGTTTTCGCATTAGCTCTTCTTTTAATCCACGACGATTAAACCCTGTTACTAAACGGATCTCGCCACATAACGGGACTGATTTTGCAGTACCAATTGGCACTAAGGTTCGCGCAACCGGCGATGGTGTTGTATTAAAGTCACAGAAACATCATTATGCGGCTGGTAATTACGTTGTCATTCAAAATAGTCGTCATTATTCTACTCGATTTTTACATCTGTCAAAAAGCTTTGTTAAGAGAGGGCAGCGCGTAAAAATGGGCGAGGTGATAGCGTTAAGTGGTAATACAGGACGTTCGACAGGGCCTCATTTACATTTTGAATTTCGTATTGACAACAAACCCGTCGATGCAATGAAGGTTGATCTACCGCTATCATCAAGGGTATCTGCAAAAAATATGCTTGCCTTTAAAAGGCTACGAAACTTGTACCTAAAAGAAATGGGAGTTTGAATATTTTACTTACTAGTGAAGCTTATAAATCCTGTATTGACTATTTTGTTGATAATCTCGTTATTTTTGAAACCGATGAGAGATCAACAAACACTGAGTTAATTGAAGAAATAGTCACCAACAATACGGCAAATATGCTAATGTCATTTTGTGCGCAACAAGCGCATATTGATCAATTAACGCGAAACAAAGTCATTTTAGAAGGAGATAAACTTGTAAAAGAGCTTAAACATATTCTTGGTAACTTATGGAAAAAACCTGCAACACAAGCGCAAATTGAGTTTTTAGATGAATACTTTTTACTCCTCAAAAATAGCTTAGACTCACAAATATAGTAAACAATATTTTCTTGCTGACTTTTATTTCAGAACAGTATTTTCATATTACCAACTGATGTTACGCAGTAAGCTAAAATTTTAGATTAAAAACCTGTTAAAGTGACGATATGAATATAAACAAACAAATATTTGAGCTGTATATTGAT
>JAGLDN010000241.1 GCA_023145575.1 Psychromonas sp. | reverse complement strand
AGTAGTTGCTTATATGTTTTAGAGGAAAGTAGTGGATGTAAAAAAGTTAGAATTGTGATAATTTCAGTCATGAGCAGTTCTTCCTATAAATATGTTTGTCAGAATTACATATTTTAGCAACTGCTCACTTGTTTCTGCTACAAAATAAATTCTCGCTCATTTTGGCGAAGGTATTGAGAATAATTACATAGGAATTAAAGTCTTTATTTTAATTCGACCTTTGCTGATTAACGCAGTTAAGCATCGAGAGGGTAATTTTATGCTTAGCACCTTGGTACTACTCCTCTTGCTGAATTTTCACTTTTACGTCACAAGGGTATCTATTTTAAAAATTAGATACCTAGCTCGTCGAGTAATAAATTTTCATTGTTTGATTTCGTTTGTGTATTGCTGTTTGATTTATCTTGTTTATTCTTTTCTTCTTCAAAAATACTGTCAGCATCAAATGCATGGCGCTCTTCAAAGTTAGCGAGCTTAATGAATTCAGTTTTATCCATGGCAAGCTCGAGATAAAAAATATTATTTTTTTCTGTCATAAAAGTAACGCGTCTTGCTTGAGGGCGATCTAGGTTTGTATCAATAGATAAAATGACTTGCTTGTTAATGGTTAACATTTTAGGCTGATTTTGACTAATTGAAGTATGTAATTCATGACCAACAACCCCAGTAAAATCACCAGCAATCTGGTTCATTAACTCGCCCATTATATCAGCAACATCATCAGCAGTATGTGATGTCGCAAGCTCATTCTCCTGCATGCCCATGTTCAACATATAATTACGGTATATTTCAAGAGCAGAATCTGCACTGAAGTTCATTATGATAAGCCCTGAAAAACCACCATCAAATAGCACAAAACACCCTAAATCAGGTTTTAAGCATGTTTTATTAATCTTTTGCACCATCGATGAATAATTGATTGGTTTGGCAGTGGCTTTGGTTAATACTGTTTTTACAGAGTTACATAAGACTAGTAAAATATCATCTGTTGTTATGGTTTTATTCTTTGACATAAACACTCCAGTCGTATACCAATGACGGTAAATAAATTATCAATATTAATAGTTAATTAAACCTGTGGTTATTTAAAATGAATGAGTCTTTTATTGCAAGTTTTTTAACTAATATTAGCAACTTTTTACTTGAATCTTCGATCAAGCCGTAACATGAGTTAATGGAAACGACCTTTTCGATTATTGTAACGCAGCTGGCTTTTGGGCTAACGACACGTAGGGCATGGCGAATTACGTCTTTTAACACAGCAAAGTAATTTAATATTTATGATTTATTTTTCGACGAATGCACTACACCATAAAACATAAAAACAAGTTACAACTCGCTTTATTATGAATGGGCTGTCTTGCCCTAACGCTTAGGGCGGGATCATGCATTTGTTAAATGTTAACCACACAATATCTTAGCTATGCATTTTGAGGCCCAATTGGCTTTTTGCATTTTATACGCGCCACTATACACTGTCTTTAAAAAGATTTTCTTTTATCATATTTAATAAAGCCCTCCTATATGTACATAAATTTCATGCGCTATGTTGACCACACATTTGGAATTCATCCTATCGATACTGTAATACATAAAATTCAAAGCTGCCGACGTTCTATTTGCCAGTAATTTTTGATATAAACCCGAAAGATCTATTACATTATGTGACACAGCAACGAGTTACATGTCTCATTTTGAAGTATCATAATTAAAATAATACTGAAATGGTCAACTTCACTTTTTTTTACAAAATGTCATATTTAAGAATTGTATACGTGAATAGTGTGTGAAGTTATTTGATCACAAGCACAAGCACAAGCACAATCAAAAGTCACACGTCACAAGGTCTCCCTGCGGTAACGGCCATAAACAGTCCAAGACTTATCAAAATTATTATTTTATTGTTGAGTGTGAATGATTGCCAATTTTATGTAAATTATTAGTAAGTGATTTCATGGCTAATAATTTATAGCTTTTCAAATAGCAACCTATCTTTTCAGAGATGAGTAAACGAATTTACAAATAATGCCAACAAATTTAAAATAAATGGATTAATTTTGAAACCAGAAACTTTATACAAAAAATCAACTTTAAATGTCCTTAAAAGATCGTCTCCCAAGAAGAATTTATTTTTACATGAAAAGTGTGATACACAAGAAACCTCGTCTTCGATGTTTGTCATGTTTAGACATTTACACGAACCAGACTCAATTGATACATTTTCTGAGGATGATAAAGTTAGATTAAAGCTAGGACTTGCTCTTGCCATTGAGTGTTCACTAAAAGGAATAATAGCCTGTGTTCATACTTATAGTGGCGTGTCTGGCATTATTAAACATATTGATAAAACTAGTTTATGGTTCGGAGTATCTCTAATTCATCGTTTTGTTGGACTAACTGACCGAGATCGTTTTGAGATAATAAAAAATGGCTTAAAGCAAATGCATAATGTCATGACTGATCCAAACGAATCCCTGATATTTGTCGATCAACGCGTCATATGCCTGCCTTATAAAAAGTCTATAGATTTATTTCATATAGGATCTTTAGAGATTGAATCTACAGGACCTGCATTATTAAGAAGATATAGAACACAAGGTAAGAATGTATATGTTAATCAAACAATGCTTGACAAATCTAATCTGATATCAGATTTAGCACGAGATATCTACGCAATGCTAACCCAATATGTGTTAAATACAACATTTCTCAGTCACGATTCCGAATGCGATGTATATCAAAAAAGAAATTGTATAACGTTAGCGCGAGAAGATCCTGATAAAGCACTTTTAAATGCTAAATGTTGGGAAAATTTTATTTTTAGTTTTATGCCTCCTTAGTATAATTATAATTATAGGGAGTGATATTAAGTTAAAAGAGACTCAAGACATTAAATCGCTTGTTCTTTTTTGAATAATTTCATTGAAATATTTGTGCTTTCAATAGAAGACATTTAAAATAATCTACTCCATCAATTTATGAATACACTTCATATAATTACGTCATGCACGACGTTTAAAAAGCAAGAATAATTACTGAAAAGGCATGATTTAACCAGTGTCGGATCTTCTTGCTTTTGACGTTTAGATCCATCACACCTGAAACGAGTATCTTCAGGTGTGATGGGTCTAAGTGTGTGGCTCAAATGATCTCACACACTCATCATGTATAAAATCCCTAAATATGACATTTTTTAAAGAAATAGAAAAGAGTGAAGTTAACCGTTATGATGTTGATATATTCGCGCGACGTAAAGGTACTTTGTCACTTGGGTATAAATATTCTTTAAGGAGCTTCATATTTTTCTTTAATGTCGTTCACTGCGGAAAATTCTTTGCAGTAAGAAACATATTTACCATTGGTAATGAAAATATAAAAAATGATAGCTACTATACTAAAAATAAAATAGGAGAGATTGTGACTAAACAAAATTTTCGTCGCATACAGTACCCATAGGTAGCTTAAAAACGGAATAGTATAAATTAGTAAGCGTTTAATACCTGCTTCGTGCTGAATAAATGCATAAATAATCATGATGGTCGTTAATGACAAATTAATATTCCACAAAGCAACTGGTGACAAAGTTAGCATAATCAAACTCGTGACGACAAAGACGATTAATCCCCAAATGCGAGTTTTAGGTGTAATCGCTCCCATACTCACAGGCGCTGCCATGTAACCAATAATATGAAAACCTGTGACTATGATCATTAATCCTGACCAACTATTTGCATTCCATAACATTATCGCAGCCAATAAAAAGTTAATTAGCATGGAACGCTTTGAAAAATTATTTATGGGAGATAACTTTGCAATCCAGCGAGGCATTTGACCTTCAGCCGACATGGCATACAGCATACGAGATGAAGCACCTAAATAAGCATAACCTGTACCTGTTGGGCTAATAACACTGTCAGCAATTAATAACATGGCCATAAAATTCAATCCAAGTAGCATAGACAAATTAAGCAATGGTGAACTCATATGAAGGCCTTGCCAACCCCCTTCAGTAAGTAATTTATCGTGTGGTATAGCCACCATAAATGCATACTGGAGCAACAAATATAAAGCTAAAACAATTAAAATTGAATAGAGCATTGAGAGTGGTACGTTACGTTTTGGATTTTTAATTTCGCTCGCATAGGCTACACTTGTTTGAAAACCATTGAACGAGTAAAGCAAACCTGCACCAGTGATTGCAGAAAAGGCGGAAATTGGTCCGAAATGACTATTGGTTGAAAGCATGAAGTTAGTTGTGTTTCCACTGTGATCTAGGCCTGCAATTATAAAAATAATCACAGTAAAGAGTGGAATGAATATTTTGAAAACTGTAATGATATTGTTAACTTTACTAAGGCGTTGTACACCTTTAAAGTTAATAAAAAGATAAATAAGTAATAATAATAATGCCAGTAGTTTCCCGTGGCCAGTTAAATTATGATTATATATTAAAAATTTTGAGCCGGTCGATGATGCAAGATATTGTGTTGTGGCTTGAGCTTCTGCCGCAACCGTCATCATTATGCCGAACCAGTTAGCAAACGCAAAAGGCATACCAAAAATATTATTGTGCGATAAAGCGCTTGATCGTGTTGTGGCACCTCGAACAGGAAAAGTTGCAACTACCTTGGAGAGACACAATCCTACCGCTCCTGCCAATATTGCAGAAAGGATCCATGCCAAAAATGCCCAGTTACCAGCAGCCTTAGCGCTTAATTGTGAACTAAACAACCACCCTGAACCAATCATACAAGTTGTACTGAGTAGCGTCGCACTTAACAGCGACATTTTATTTTTCCTTGAATTATTTTCTTGGAGAGAATTCATATTAGAATATCCTTATTTATATTAAACAGAAGCAGAAACAGAAGACCGATTCAATCGTCGAATGCATAATCGTCATGCCGAAAGAGCTAGCATACGTTTCATCATTATTTCGAATGGCGTTGGTATCATATCATTTTTCATGACCTGTTATTTAACTCAATTAAATTGCTACAAACTGTTTCATCGTGGATCAGTTTAAAAGCTGTACATTTATACCAATATTGTCAAAGCCGTTCATTGGTATTTTCATTTAATCGTCGCTGCCATGAACAGTAAGGATCTGTAAAAAAACAATCACATTCAAGCGATTCTGAAACCTCTTTATGATAAGAAAATTCTTTACCATTGTCAGTTGTGATTGTTAAAACTAAATCCTTAAATGGCGTCAATAATTCAATCGTTTCAAGCGTCATAACTGGATAGGAAACCGCTCTTGTTCGCCTTGTAATTGCTTTGAATAGCACGATAACATAACCTCGCTTTCCAATGTTGCTTTTAAACTCTCGTGAAATCGTTGGTTGATGGACACCAAGTTGCTTGGCTATTTTGGTTTTATTTATTGTTCTTTTATTAAGGGCATAAAGTTGGTATCTTAGCTCGACAGTCAGTTGTTTATGTTTTTTATTATATCTGCATGTCTTGTCACAGGAAAGGTAGGGAATATATATTCAACTGGTTGCTTTTCCAACTAATTTAAGCTACGCCTTTGAGGATAGAATCTAAGAGGTAGTATACTTATGTGATTTCAAAAATAGAACGTTTAAAGAGGCAAGTCGTGTTAAGATACGTTTTTATTAAACACGAGAGAACAATTACGCTTCAATTTTATGCGGGTCTCTTGGTACACATTGTTTTGCTGATGTTGTATTATATACCCGTGTCACTTCAAAGTGCTCTGTCAGGCTTTAGCTCGAACATCAGAGCAAGGCATAATATAAGGTAATTGTTACTCACTTTTC
>JAGLDN010000240.1 GCA_023145575.1 Psychromonas sp. | reverse complement strand
CAAGGTAACTTGCACAAATTAGCGTTGTTATAAAATATCGACATAGAATAACTAGGCTTCAATTTTATGCCTAGCTACTTGGCACAATTTTCTTTGCTGAGGTTTAATTTTGAAGTAACAAGGGTATAGTAAACATGGCGTTATACCCGTTATCATTTAATGTGTAAAATATAGCAAGCGTTGAGGTAAACTCATCCTAGGCGGAAAGCTTCTGATCTAACGTGTTTCATCGATACTTGTCTACTTTCAAGTTGTTTGCCTCAATGCTTTCCCGTTGGGAGGACAGCTCGAAAACAAATAAATTTTAAATGTGTCTGTTTGAATTAAACGCTGGCAATTAATTAACGTTGTTAATTAATGAGAGGACAGCATGGCTGTATTTGATAAGGTCTAACCATTATAGTTTAAATGTTTTTTATTTAAACTATAATAAAATGTTTAGCTTCGCTAATCGTTGGAAGATCTTCATACTGCGCCTTGTCTTAGTGTCCGATTTGTCGACAAAAAATAAGCCATATTTATTCGTTATGGGTATATATGAACTATTTTATAAATTAGGGTCATTTTACGGTTGGAGTAATTAATTTATGTTTAGACTTTACGCATCCAGGAGATATTAATGTCAAGTAAAAAACAAGCTGCTCAAGGTTTATACATACCTGAAATGGAGCACGATGCTTGCGGTATTGGATTTGTGGCGCACATAAAAAACAGAAAATCACATTCGATTATTACACAGGCTTTAAATATACTTGCTCGTATGGAGCATCGCGGTGGACATGGTCGGGATCTGCTTAGTGGAGACGGTGCAGGTATTTTATTGCAAAAACCACATGAATTTTTAGTCACTGAAGCTTTAAAGGTTGGCATCAACCTGCCTGACTTTGACGAATACGGTGTCGGCACTATTTTATTCCCTAAAAATGAAAACCTGCGTGATGAATGTCGCGATATTTTGAAACGTTGCGCTGATCGACTTAATCTTGAGGTGATTGGCTACCGCATCATACCAATTGATAACTCTATGATAGGTCAAGAATCTTTAAGAGGTGAGCCTCAGTGTGAACATATGTTTGTGACAGGTGGCCATGATATGACGGCTGAAGTATTAGAGCGCAAGCTATTTATCCTGCGTAACTATTCAAGACGTATTTGTTTACAATCTGTTCACGGTATTGAAGACAACTTTTATATTAATAATTTTTCATATAAAACAATTATTTATAAAGGTCAATTGACCACAGACCAAGTGCCTGAATATTTTTTAGATCTACAAGATCCAGCAATGGTTACAGCGCTTGCACTTGTGCATTCTCGATTTTCAACAAATACATTACCTAGCTGGCGTTTGGCGCAGCCTTTTCGCTACATTGCACATAATGGTGAAATAAACACAGTGAAAGGCAATATCAATTGGATGAAATCGCGTGAAGCTTTACTTGAGTCTGAATACTTTACTCGTTCAGAACTTGATATGTTAATGCCTATTTGCAGTGAAGGCATGTCGGACTCTGCGAGTTTTGATATGGCGCTTGAATTGCTTGTGCTTTCAGGACGAAGTTTGCCACACGCGCTAATGATGATGATACCTGAAGCATGGCAAGAAAATACAAAAATGGATCCTGCACGTCGTGCATTTTATCAATTTCATGCTAATTTAATGGAGCCGTGGGATGGACCTGCTTCTGTTTGTTTTACTGATGGTGTTCAAGTAGGCGCGATATTAGATAGAAATGGTTTACGCCCATCACGTTACACGTTGACTAATGATGATGTGTTAATCATGGCGTCAGAAACTGGTGTCGCCCAAATTCTGCCTGAAAATATCAAGCTCAATGGACGCTTAAAACCTGGACGTATCTTTGTTGCAGACTTGGTGCAAGGACGTATTATTTCAGATGATGAAGTTAAAAATACTATTGCTACTCGGCAACCTTATGAAAAGTGGTTAACTGAAAATCTAATTAAACTTGATGATCAACCTATGGCATTAGAGCGTAATATTCAGCCCAATGATGGTCAGTTATTACGATGTTTACAAGAATTTGGTGTTACCTCTGAAGAAATTATAGAAATGATTTTACCAATGTTAACTGATGGTAAAGAGCCATTAAGTTCAATGGGGGCCGATTGGCCGCTTGCTGTTCTTTCACATCAATCTCAACATTTGTCGCATTATTTTAAACAATTATTTGCGCAAGTAACCAATCCTCCTATCGACTCCATTCGTGAACGTATGGTGATGTCACTAAGAACGTATTTGGGCAGGGATCAAAATTTATTGAGTGAGACCCCCGAACACTGTCATAAAGTTGAATTAAGTTCTCCCGTGTTAAGTAATACTGAATTACAAAAAATAAATGCGCTAGATGATAATAATTTGCAAGCTAAGACGCTTGAGATCTTGTTTAGAATAAATGGTGGAGAAGGGCAGTTAGAACGTTCTTTAAAGCGTATATGTCGCTATGCCGAAGATGCGATCCATGATGGTTATTCGATCATCATTTTATCAGATCGTAATGCGACATCAGATCACGCGGCTATTCCAGCGATGTTGATTACGGGGGCTGTGCATCACTATTTAATTAAACGTGGTTTGCGCGCCATGTGTGACATTGTTGTTGAAACGGGTGATGTGCGTGATACACACCATTTTGCGACAGTGATAGGATATGGCGCATCTGCTGTTAATGCTTATTTGATTGAAGAAATAATTATTGATTTAAAGGCTAAAAACCGTTTTCCTGAAAATAGAACGGTTGAGGATATATTTGCTTCATATAAAAATGCCATTGATGCGGGACTTTTGAAAATATTATCTAAAATGGGGATTTCAACAATTCAATCATATCAAGGAGCACAAATTTTTGAAGCGTTAGGTATTAGTAAACCTGTGATAGATAACTACTTCAAAGGGACTGTGACGCGGATCAAAGGGTTAAGTATTGAAGATATTGCCCGCGAAATTTTAATACGGCATCGTTTTGCTTATCCATTGCGCAACATGTCAATACAACGCTTAGATGTTGGCGGTGTTTATCGATGGAAACAGCGTGGAGAAAAGCATTTATTTAATCCAACAACTATTTCATTGTTACAAAAGTCAACACGTAATAAAAATTATGCGCAATTTAAAGAGTATGCATCATGCATTGATTTGCAAGGTGATGATGCGGCAACATTGCGTAGTCAATTTGAGTTTGTTGATGGTCTTCGATCGCCAATTTCAATTGATGATGTTGAGCCAACTAAAAATATTTTAAAACGGTTTGCAACTGGCGCCATGAGTTTTGGTTCAATTTCTCATGAAGCACATTCAACACTCGCCATTGCGATGAATCGAATTGGCGGAAAATCAAATTCGGGAGAAGGCGGGGAAGATCCTGCGCGGTTCTTACCCAAAGATAATGGTGATTGGGAACGCTCAGCGATAAAGCAGGTTGCCTCGGGGCGTTTTGGTGTGACATCATACTATTTAACTAATGCTGCAGAAATTCAAATTAAAATGGCACAAGGTGCGAAGCCAGGTGAAGGGGGACAACTACCTGGGCATAAAGTTGATGATTGGATTGGTAGAACCCGTCATTCAACACCTGGTGTTGGGCTTATTTCCCCGCCGCCACATCATGATATTTATTCGATTGAAGATTTAGCGCAGCTTATTTTTGATCTTAAAAATGCCAATCGTGAAGGTCGTATTAATGTAAAACTTGTCTCAGAGACTGGCGTGGGCACAATTGCAGCAGGTGTTTGTAAAGGAAAAGCCGATGTTGTTTTAATTGCAGGTTATGATGGCGGGACAGGTGCCTCACCGCTTACTTCAATTCGACATGCAGGTTTGCCCTGGGAATTAGGTGTTTCTGAAACGCATCAAACGCTAGTCAAAAATGGCTTGCGTAATCGTATTGTGCTTCAAGCAGATGGGCAGATGAAAACGCCTCGTGATTTAACGATTGCGACCTTATTAGGCGCAGAAGAGTGGGGTGTTGCAACCGCCGCATTGGTTGTTGAAGGTTGTATTATGATGCGAAAGTGTCATTTAAACACCTGTCCTGTTGGCATTGCTACGCAAAATAAAACCTTACGAGAACGTTTTGATGGGCGGGTTGAAGATGTTGTCACCTTGTTTAATTATCTTGTGGAAGGTATGCGTGAAAATATGGCAAAACTCGGTTATGCAACAATTAATGAAATGATAGGTCAAACGCAAAATTTAAAAATGCGCGTTGAGCCAAACCATTGGAAATATAAAAATATAGATTTGCGTCCCATTTTGTATAAAGAGACTGTAAAACCTGATGATGGATTGTTTAATCAACAAGCGCAAAAGCATCATCTTGGATCCGTTCTGGATCGCAAACTGATTGAACTTGCAAAATCAGCATTTAAAAGCGGCGAAGTAATATCGGCTGAATTTAATATTAGTAATACAGATCGTAGCTGTGGTGCAATGCTATCAAATGAAATATCGAAGATTTACAAGGCGGATGGTATGCCTACACCATTTAAAGTCAAATTTATGGGTAGTGCGGGGCAGTCTTTTGGTTGTTTCCTTGTAAAAGGTGTTGAATTTACGGTTGAGGGTGATGCAAATGATTACTGGGGCAAAGGGCTTTCGGGTGGTCAAATTGTTATCTATCCAAATCATAAATCCTCATTAATTGCTAAAGAAAATATGATTGTCGGCAATGTTTGCTTCTATGGTGCAACTTCTGGCCAGTCTTATATTAACGGCATGGCTGGAGAGCGTTTTTGTGTGCGTAATTCAGGCGCGGACGTCGTTGTTGAAGGTATTGGAGATCATGGCTGTGAATATATGACGGGTGGTAGCATGATAAATCTTGGCAGCACCGGACTTAATTTTGCGGCGGGCATGAGTGGTGGGGTCGCATATATCTTTGACGAAGACGGTACTTTTGCAAATAAATGTAATATGGAACTTGTTGAACTAGATCCCCTTGAACAGACAGATAAAGATTTCATTTTAACTAAAGTATCGAGACATTGGGATTTAACACAGTCAAAGGTTGCGCAAGAATTCCTTGCTGATGAAGACGCAAGCCTTGCTAAAATGGTAAAAGTAATGCCAATAGATTATAAAGCAGCACTCGCTGCTCGTGCTAAAGGAGATGCGTAATGGGTAAGCCTACTGGATTTTTAGAATTAGGACGAGAAGTACCCGCTTTATTACCAATTGCTGATCGCGTTAAAAATAATAATGAATTCGTGCAAAATGAAGTGTTCGGATCGAAAATAAATGACCAAGCGTCTCGTTGTATGGATTGCGGCATACCGTTTTGCCATAATGGTTGTCCGATTGGCAATATTATTCCTGAATTTAATGACGCTGTATACAGGGATAATTGGCGTGAAGCATGGGATATTTTAAGCTCTACAAATAATTTCCCTGAATTTACGGGCAGAATTTGTCCTGCACCGTGTGAGAGTGCATGTGTTTTAGGTATCAATCAAGATCCAATTACAATTTGTAATATCGAAAAAACGATTGCGGAAAAAGCTTATAAAAATGGTTACGTAAAACCGAAGATCCCGTATAAACGCACTGGAAAAAGCATTGCTATTATTGGATCTGGTCCGGCAGGTTTGGCAGCTGCTGAGCAATTAAATAGTGCAGGCCACACGGTTACTGTTTATGAACGCGAAGAAAAAGTTGGCGGTTTGCTACGATTTGGTATTCCTGATTTTAAACTTGGTATGGATGTTATTGATCGCAAAATCGCAGTAATGGAAGCTGCGGGGATTAAAATGGTGGTAAATGCGCATATTGGCGTTGATTTTAATGCTGTAGATTTACGAAAACAGTTTGATGTTGTATTGCTAACGGGAGGATCTACGGTCCCACGTGATTTACCTATACCAGGACGTCATTTAAAAGGGATCCATTTTGCATTGGAATTCCTTGCTCAAAATAATCGTCGCGCAAATAATATGCCACTTAAAACAGCTGAAATATCTGCGAAAGATGAACATGTTCTCGTGATCGGTGGTGGCGATACAGGCTCAGATTGTGTGGGTACGTCAAATCGTCAGGGTGCGGCATCAATTTTACAAATTGAAATTATGCCTATTCCACCTAAAAAACGCACTGAAAACATGCCTTGGCCATCCTACCCGATGATTTTAAAAACAACGACATCACATGAAGAAGGCGTTGAGCGTAAATGGTCTATCTTAACCAAAGAATTTATAGGTGATGAAAATGGCAATGTCAAAGAGCTTATTATTGCCGACATTGAGTGGTTACCAGCCGCACAGGGAGAGCGCGCTCAGTTTAATGAAATTGAAGGCTCAGAGCGTAAGATCTTGTGTACTAAAGCATTTTTAGCAATGGGCTTTTTATACCCAGATGCGAGTGGTATTTTAGCACAATTAGAGATTGGGCTAGATGATCGTGGAAATGTGCAAACAAATCATTTTCAAACAAATAAAAAAGGCATCTTTGCTGCGGGCGATATGCGTACTGGTCAGTCATTGATCGTCAATTGTATTAATGAAGGAAGAGAAGCCGCTTTGGCGATTGATATTCATCTTATGGGTAATACAAACCTTGAATCAAAGCAAGGCTCGTTAATGCTTTCAAACTAGCATATGTGATAATAGAAAACGCGCACAGGTGATCTTACCAAACAGTGAGTGTAAACATTTTTGTATTCTTTTCTATGAAGCCGTTATTTTGGTATTGAAACTTTATCGTAACGCAAATGAGTCGTACTTGTGTCTAATGATTGTTGCTCCTCATTGTCTGTTTGTAAAATTAACCAAAATTTGTTGTTTCTTTTATGGTTTTATTTTTTCGAATGTTACAAGAAGTCATCATTTTCGAGTTATCGACTGGCAGGGAAGATTGCGCTAATGATCATAAATGTTATTGTTAGGATAATTATATGATAGCAGCATTGTCAAATTTATTTATTTGGATTTATATACCAGAAGCATGGCTTGGGCTATTAACTTTGGTATTGCTTGAAATCGTATTAAGTATTGATAATATTGTATTCTTGTCAATTATTATTGGAAAACTTCCTGGTCAGCAACAAGATAAAGCGCGTAAGTTAGGCTTGTTACTTGCTATGATCATGCGCTTGCTTTTGCTAATGTCTATTTCTTGGATCATGGGATTAACACATGTTTTATTTACCTTGTTTAAGTATAACATTTCCTGGCGTGATTTGATATTGATCCTCGGTGGCATTTTTTTAATTTTGAAATCTTCACATGAAATATTTACGACAGTTGAAATGGCAGATGACAAGCAATTGAAAAAAGGTAAGGTTGTTATCCTGACTTTTGGAAGTGCAATTGCCCAAATCGTAGCACTTGATATCATTTTTTCACTTGATTCTGTCATTACGGCTGTTGGCATGATTCAATATATTACCATTATGATGATTGCCGTTGTTATTGCTGTTGGTGTTATGTTTATTTCTGCTAAGCCTATTGGAGACTTTATTAATCGTTATCCATCCATTAAGATTTTAGCTCTCGCTTTTTTAATTATGATTGGCATTGTACTGACTGCCGAAGGCTTTGGGTATATTTTACCTAAAACGTTTGTCTATTGTGCAATGGCTTTATGTGTACTGATGCAAATGTTAAACATACGCAGAGATAAAAACGTAAAAGGATTAGGGGAATGCCCTACTTGTGGTAGCAGCATACGTCATTAATTGAACGTTTTGGACAAGTATCAATGTGACCAGATTTATCCCCATGTGACTTTAAAATGCATGGGTATATACCGATATGATTATCAAGGTGCTTTATTTAGTCGCCGGTTAATGAAAGTATCTTGACTTGGAATCAAAACTATTAATTAGCTGCCTTGACTAATGGGGATAGTAAACATTCATTTTGCTTAAATAAATTGTCCACATTGCCACACTACTAACCTGTAAATAAAGGTATCTTCCCAACCATTGATAGAAAGTGGAATACGGCAGTGACTACACCGAAGGCAATAACAAATACAATCATTATTTTACCGCCAGGTGTTGTAAAACCTTCATTCCCTCTTTCACGAGCGCGTACTTTTAAAACCAGTAGTCCTGGAGTGATACAGGTAAAAATTGTTGCTATCGCGCCTGCGTAACTAATTGCGGTCATAAAACCAAATGGGGAAATAAGCGATAAAGTAAGTGGTGGAATAAAGGTTATTAACCCTGTTATACTGCGGGCATATTTTGTATTTTCAAATTTAAACAAATCGGCTAAAAAATCAAATAAACCTAGTCCAACACCAATAAAAGAAGATAATATAGCAGCTATTGAGAATGCTCTAATTGTTTGTGACAATTGAACTGGATTAATGAATGAGCGAAGTGAGGCGAGTAATAGCTCAACACCACCACCTTGCTTAATGATCGGGGGAAATTGATTTCTGGGTATATTTGCATATATGCTAACTATCCAAATAGTGTAAAAGGTAAGTGCGATCATCGTGCCGCCTAAAATAGCATATTTCGCCCGCTTTTCATTACCATAATAAGCGCGTATTGATGTCACTGTATGATGATAACCAAAAGAAGTTAACGCAACGGGTAACAATGCCATTGTATAGCGAGCATAGCTTGCGTGCGTATCCATAGTATTAAATAAGATGTTCAGATTAATATGCTTTGTTAAGCCAAATACGCCAATGGAAAAACTTAAAATCATAAAGGTGATAAGCATAATTGAAATACGGTCTACTGCGCGAGTTGAATGCCAAATTACAATGGCAAAAATCAACACAAATAATACTGAGTTGATTTTGCTATTAAGACCTAGCATACTTTGTAGAATAAGCCCAGTTGATGTGATATAAGCGTAAAGTAAAATGAGACAAACAAAATAAACGGCAATATTGTTGATGATATTGAGCTTATTGCCTAACAGATCTTTTGTCACGGTATTAAATGATACTTTTAAATCATAATTTTTAAATGCCTCGAGCAACAACCAGCCGGAAATTGTCATGACAATCATGGTGATCATCAGTACCAAAAAAGACCATAGAGTCCAAGCACCGGCACCTGCACACGGCAATACTAACATACCAGCACCAACACAAACACTTGCGATAATACAGATACCCCCGAGAAGGGACGGTTTTTGTTTGGTCATATAACCCCAATTTTATTATGTGTCATTTATCCAGATTACGTCGTTAAAATGGGATGATTTTATTTGAAAATTTTAGTTAAAACGTGTTGCCTTTATACTCATGTATTGCCTTTATACCCACGTGCTTCCTTTATACCCATGTGATGTAAAGATGAAAAGCCAGATCGGTAAATTGTATTGAGAGGGCAATTAAAATTAAAGGCTTTAATACTTATCTGTCGCGTGAGTAGACATTTTATAACGCACTAGATTAGTGCAAGTAACCATGATCTGTGGGTAATAAGAGAATAACGCTGTAATCATTAATATTTTCCGTTGATAGGCACTATGCGGTGTCTTGATCTGATATTCGAGTATAATATGGCGTTGCTTCTTTACGTCACAGCGGTATAAAAGTTTTAATAAATGACGGATGCATTGCGAACCATAAAATTTGCTTTTATTATTCATTATTTTCAATGTATTTATACAATACTTTTCCTAATCGTCGCATACCTTCCTCAATGACATCGGGATGGCTATTTGAGAAATTTAATCTAAAGGTATTAATTTCATGCTTATTAATATAGAAAGGTTCACCAGGAACAATGGCTACTTTTTCTTTAATCGCTTCATCTGACAAGCCCTTTGTAGACATGCCTTTAGGTAATGAAGCCCATAAGAACATACCGCCTTGTGTCTTTAGATGCGTTACTTCTTTTGGAAAATATTTAACAAAGGCTTTTTCCATTCTCGCTTTGTTATGACTATAAACTGAGATGATTTTATTAATATGCGTTTGTAGATCATTGTCTTGTAAAAAACGATGCAAAATACACTGACAAAAATGATTTGTATGTAAATCAGCCGCTTGCTTTGCAATGACTAACTTTTGCATCACAGCTTTCGGTGCAACAATCCAACCTAAGCGAAAAGATGGGACAACCGTTTTTGAAAAAGAGCCTAACAAAATGGTTTGCTTTGGCAAGTAATGCATAAATGATTTTTTTTCCTCACCAGAAAAACGTATATCACCATAAGGGTTATCTTCAATAATAAGCGTGTTAACAGAAGATAATGTTTCTGCTATAGCTTTTCTATTTTCATTACTATAGGAAATACCCGATGGATTTTGAAAGTTAGGGACTGTATATATGAGCTTAGCATGCGCTGTTTTTAACTGTATTTTTAACACATCAATATCCATTCCATCTTGCCCTACAGGGATTGGAATAAAGTGTGCTGCATAAATTTCAAATGCTTGAATTGCACCAAGATAACCAGGCTCTTCAATGAGCACTGAATCATTTTCATTAATGAAAACCTTACCGAGCAGATCTAGGCCTTGTTGAGAGCCATTTGTAATGAGAATTTCATCGGCATTAATGTCGAGACCTTTTTTTTTATAAGTTGCTGCAATTATTTCGCGCAGTGGCAAGTAGCCTTCCGTATTGGTATATTGTAAAATATCTTCTTTGTTATCATTAAATAAATCTATCGTGGCTTTTTTTAACGCTGCAACAGGGAATAAATCATGACTTGGCAGTCCGCCAGCAAAAGAAATAATAGCAGGGTCAGATGCTACTTTTAAAATTTCACGAATAAATGAAGGCGAGACTTGGGAAATACGGTTAGAAAAGAGTTCATTCATAAAAGATCCAAAAAGATATTATTGACTGCATTTTTAAAATTGACGAAATAAGAAAGATAAAAAAATGAATCATTGCGTAGTAGAAAAGCGTCTAATTTGAAATAAATCATATCTTACTTAATACTTTCGCCAAAATGAAAGTTAACCCATTTTGGCAAGTTTTTCAGACTATAAGTTATTGATTCATATAGAGCGTAAAACTAGATTTTGAGCTTAAATCAAAATTGGCGAAGGTATTGTTAATAGCTAAGTTTATATTTGAAATAGAGCGTGGCAACTTCAAGCCAAACTTGCCCAACTTTACCTGATCCAACGGGTTTATCATCGAGCTGCGTGACAGGCATTAGCCCTTTGGTTGAGCTAGTGATCCAAATTTCATCGGCATCATTAACCTCCTTCATGGTTACAATCCGCTCTTCAACCGCTGATGTGCCATAATTTGCTACAATATCAATCACTAAACGACGCGTGATACCAGGCAAAATTTGATTACTTATTAAGGGTGTTGCAATAACACCATTTTTAATAACAAAAACATTTGCTGCGCTTGCTTCAGTCAACTGTTGCTTGTTATTATAAAGTAAGGCTTCTTGAGCGCCAGCATCATGACTTTCTTGAAAGTGTAACACATTCCCGAGTAACGCGGTTGATTTTATTTGGCAACGCTTCCAGCGCAAATCTTCTATACTTTTTAACGCAAAACTTTTAGCTGTTTCTAGGTTTGGGGTTTTTGGAATCGGTATTGCAAATGTCATCGCAAACATAGTTGGTTCAACATTGCTAGGGAATCCATGAGCGCGGTTTGTATCTGCACCTCTACTGACTTGTAAGTAGATGCCAAGTGTTCCCCCACCATTTTTTTCTATTAATTTTTTGCATAGTGCTTCCCATTGATTTTCTGACCAGTTTACCTTGAGACCGATTGCTTTAAAACCATCATTCATGCGGTTAATATGATACATAAGAGCAACCGTTATATCTGAATATACTGGGATAACTTCATAAATACCATCACCAAATAAAAAGCCCCTATCAAGTGGTGAAATTTTTGCTTCCTGAATCGGCATATAGTTGCCATTTAAAAATACAATATTCATTTTATTTCCTTGAATTAGGCCGTGTTGAAATTTAAAGAATGATTAATTAATAGCATGGTGGTATTGTATAATGGGTTTGTCAAAAATTCTTTAACCAAAATACGACAATGCAAAGCACAATGTTAACAGATGTATTGTGGTTAAAGCTAATACAAAAGCTAAGCGCGACGTTTAGAAATTAAAAAAATGATTGAAAAAGCATGTTCTAACTTTATCTTGTCACCATCAAACAACCAATAAAGTAACCAAAATCATGCTATTAGAAGATTTTATTATTTGCGCATAAACGTAATTTGTTCTTTTCTGATTAAAATATTTTTGATGCGTAACGAAGGTTATAGTCACGCCCCCTCAAGCTGATAAATTAGATTGGCAAATTTGTGCGGTGCTTAGCATAAAATTGGTAAAACTTACCTTTACCTTGTTGATTTTTTTATTTTTATGTTATTGGGGTATATTAGTTAGTATAAGTCGCACCATGGTATATGAATTCGAGTATTGATTAGCGTTTAACAGGTGACAGGTGACAGGTGACAGGTGACAGGTGACAGGTGACAGGTGACAGGTGACAGGTGACAGGTGACAGGTGATAGGTGATAGGTGATAGGTAAAAGGGAATTGCCATTATCAAATCAAATGTTGCGTCTTGTGTTGATGTCCGTGTAGATGCGCATAGATGCCTGATAAGGTGTTTTCAGTCACATGGGTATATTAAAAGGAAATTAACATGCTTATTAAAAAAGTATTAATCGTTATTGGATCCGTATTAATACTGGTACTTGCGGGTTGTGCAATAAAAAGCAAAGGCGTTGCGCCCAATGAAAATATTATTACCGTCGGTGTTAGTGCTGGGCCCGAAGAGCAACTTGCTATAGTTGCTGCGAAAGTTGCCCTTGAAAAATATGGCCTAGAAGTTAAATTAGTGACTTTTCCTGATTATATTACACCTAATGTAGCACTTGCTAAAGGCACTATTGATGCCAACGTATTTCAGCATAAACCTTTTCTAGATCAACAAATTGCGGCTCGAGGATATAAGTTTGCCATTGCTGGTTATACATTCGTTTATCCGCTCGCTGCATATTCAAGTAAAATACAATCGATTGAAGAGTTAAAAAATGGCGACAAAATTGCAGTGCCAAGCGATTCAACAAACTTAGCACGCGCATTATTGTTACTTGAAAAGCAAGGGGTGTTGACATTAAAAGAAGGTTCGGCTCATCGCGCTACTATTCATGATATTGTTAAATTAAGAAAACAACTAAAAATAATTAAGGTAGAAGCGTCAAAACTGCCAAGTGTTTTTGATGATGTTCAAATTGCCATTATTAATGCAAACTATGCCAGAGAAATCAATCTCGTTCCTGAAAAAGACGGATTGTTTGTCGAAGAGGATGCGACAGCCTACATCAATCTCATCGTTGCACGTAACGATAATGTAAACACTGAAAAGGTCAAGAATTTCGTTAAAGCATATCAGTCAAATGAAGTATATCAAGCCGCAATGAAAGCATTTAAGGGTGGTGTTATCAAAGGTTGGTAGCGGTAAACAAACCTGCAAATACATGAGATAAAATGTTCATTGGAAATGGACTTGATCGTTGTGCTCTCGCGCTGCTCATATCCCTATTCCATTTCTAAATAAAAAGTTAGCAAAGTAAATTGAGTCTTCGAGTATTTAAAAAATATTCATTATGTCGAACAAAATATCTTACTATACCCATGATACTTCAAAATGCAAAGTCCGCAGTGAAAATGCTACCAAGCGGCTTGACATAAAGTTGTGCTCTAGATGATTAACTGCATTAATCATCGGAGATCGAATTAAAATAAAGATTTTAATTGTTAACTAGTTGTTCTAGGTTGACTTGTTTTTGAACAGTAAGTTGTAATTTTCTTGTTTGTTGCTAATTGCCTTTCTCTTCGTGGCTTAAGCTTGGTTTTTTATAAAAAAAAGGCACTACTTCGTTATAATATTCGAAAAATGAATAGCCAATAAATCATTAATATCTCGTTGTTAATTCCACTTGTGGATCATTACCATCACTAACCGTTGATAGGTCCGCTGTTATGCCTTGCTCTGATGTCTGAGTTAACGACAGGCATTGCAATTTTACGACACATGGGTATACAATCATTATAATGCGCCCGCAATTGATATAAAAAATTAATAATACTTATCGGCGATAATCGACTCATATTGGCTATTAACCGCTTCATTTAAGTAGCGTAAACGAATCGCGCTTAAAATATTACCCTGCCCGCCTTTGTTTGTAAATGTTTTCTATGCTTTTTTAATCCGCCCATGACTTATTTTAGTTGCCATCGTTGGATGCACGGCAGAGCTCAATAAAAATAATTGGCTCATCGGCGCTTACAGACGATTTTAGCTCATTGTATTTATCAATAAAACCTTTTTGTGGCATCGCATCAGTTTATAAGGGAATGCTTTTAGGTTGTTTATTAACAAAATCATTGTGTGTTTGCCATTTATGCATGCCCGAAATGGTAAAAATGGTGAGCTACTTATCTTTTGCATAAATCACTATTTGATAGCTGTGATGAAAAAGGTTATTTTCAATATGGATCCCTAGCTCCCCTGTTTCTTGTGATTTTAAATAACTTTCTGAACAGCCACTATTTATTGTTAATTTTCATTTGTTAGGTAATCATCTAGGTATCGAAGAGCACTCGCTTCATGTCTACGTTGTGCTTGAACAACCAAGCGTGTTGACTAACTTCATCACGCAATAAACAGCCTTGATACTGTCACTTTCGAGTTTTAAAGATGATTTTTATGACGTGTTTTTAGTGCTTCTTTTTGAGCTGCAGCGAATTCGATTTTATTCAAGCTACTATCATGATCTCATTGGCTTAAAAATCAATCATTTTTTAATGATAACTATTATAGGCAAAGGACAATGCTTTATGAAATTTCTTTTTCTCTTGTTTTTTTATTTTATTTCATTTTTTTTATCTACAAAAGTGTTTTCTGCTGAATTTTTAATTAAAGATCTCAGCCTACCTGATCATAAACAAAGTTCATGGATAATACTTCCTTATGCATTTAGCTCCGATAAGACGGGGTTTGCTGCTGGGATCGTTGGTTTGTGGTCTGGATTAATTCAACCTCAGGTTTCAATTGTTAGCACAATTTTTTCTGGAGAAAAGATGGATATTGAACATGGAGAAGACGCAATTTCGGAAACAAAGCGCACCAAAGGCGCATTTATTGCTATAAATGGCTATCGCCCCATTTTTTTAAATCGTTTGTTTATAACGGCATCAGCTTCTTATGTTTATTATCCGCATCAATGGATCTACGTTGATGGGAGTAATAATTCAAAAAATGTCGAGGAAAACATTAATGACAAGTCTTTGACTCCATTGAAAACACAAGGAGAAAACAGTTTGTTTATCACAGATTTTCGATATGTACTTCCTTGGGGTGAAAGTAAAAGTAAGGTACTCCCACAGATCCAATTACGCAAAGGTATTGCCGTTAATAGAGGAGACATTGGAGGCGGAAAACCATTTGTTTCGGGACAAACTATTTTTGGTACTGGGCTATTTTACGATCATATAACCGCCGATAAGTTTATTGATAAACCTCAACTAAACAGCAATGGGTTACGTTTTTATCTCGATCATAATAATACTGACTACCCAACAAATCCATCACGCGGTTACCGTTTTAAAGGGCAAATGTCTATTGATTTTGGATTGGGCTCATCAACTCAAAGTTGGAATGCTTTGGAGTTTGATTATTCACATTTTATTGAATTACCCAACTTTAGTTGGAGCAGACAAAGTGTTATAGCATTTAATTATTGGACTGCTTATTCACCATCTTGGGATAAATCACAATCATTCACAGAGCACCTTGATAAACATGAGCCACCAATGTGGGAGGGCGCAAGGCTAGGTGGTTGGAATCGCATGCGTGCCTATGACAGTAACCGGTTTAGTGATAAAGCCGCTATATACGGAGCTGCTGAATATAGAATAATTCCAGGAATAAATCCGTTTGGCAATTTACAATGGAATCCAATCGCCATCGACTGGTTTCAAATCGTATTGTTTGCTGAAGTCGGGAGGGTAGCTCCCGAATATTCTTTAACCGAATTATTTAGTGAGATGAAATACGATGCGGGTTTTAGCATCAGAGCCCTTGCGGCTAAAATTCCTATTCGCCTTGACATGGCATTTGGAAAAGAAGGATCAAATATGTGGGTTATGTTTAACCAACCTTTCTAATATCAATGCATCTTGAGGTAACATGTGCAGTAGACGATCAACGTAGTTGATGATATTCGCTTAATTAATAGCTACAATATTAGTACAATTTCTCTTTGTGATGTTGCATCGTGATTTATACCCGTGTTACTCCTAAATTCTTCAATTCATTAGAAATTGAGCTCTGAGAGTTGTCATTAATTCAATCGGAATATAACTTTTGAGATGTTTTTTCCTCTTTTGCTATGTAACTTTTATTCAGTAAAATGAAATAAAAAGTGAAACTGATCAAAATGTTTTTATTTTTTAATTTATACCACTAGGGGCTGTTGATCTTTTACATTGGCAACCAAATCATTGCGCATGCTAATGCCAACATGCTTTCAAAATGAACCTTTAACTTGTCGTATCGGGTAGCTATAGCTCTAAATATTAGGCGACAATTAACTT
>JAGLDN010000024.1 GCA_023145575.1 Psychromonas sp. | reverse complement strand
CCAAGGTAGTTGACGTCTGATAAATGGGTAACATGAGATTTATTTAAGAAAAAATAACTGCTTAATTACATCAATTAAGTAGAAAAGATAAATTACATGGCGTTTTCATTGGATTGATCACAAAATCCGATCTGCGATTGGATAAAAGCTGTGGATGTAGCAAGTCTTTTACATCGACAAATCTATAAAAACAAAGATAGCAGTGAAGGAATATTATATTTGATTAGTAATGACCTTAAGCTTGATAAACACTTAATTGAAACGATCTATCAAAAACAATGGAAAGTTGATGTTTTTCACAAAAATATAAAATATAATACTTTACTCGCATGATCAAATGCGAAAACAAAAAAACACCAAGGAGCCATATTTTCATATCATTGCTAGCAACAGTAAAATTGGAATGCCTAAGCTTTAAAAATGTCCTGACAAACTTCAGTCTAAAAACGAAGCTTTATATCAAAACACAAAAGTAGCAATTGAGGCTTTGCATCACGAACTGGCATCAACTGCGTAACATCAGTTAATAATATTGACTATAAAGTTGTCTAAAGCGTAACTAATTTGCTAAAAAATTTAGCATAATAAATGCGCTCAATAGTAACAACTTTACTCATTTTAATCCTGACATATTAAACTTAATAAAACGTTTGCTGATGATCTAAGCGTTTTATTTACACTAAACTATGAAGTTATTTTATAGCGCTTTAATGATATTCTAGCCATTATAAAAGTACATAAATGAAAACACGCGATACATTACGCACTCAAATAAGAAAAAAAAGGCATTCAATCACGAGTGAAGAGCAACAACAAGCCGCATTTCAGTTGGCACAGAAATTGACGCAACACTCATTGGTAACCAAATCAAAAAATATTGCTATTTTTCTGTCTAATGATGGTGAAATTGGAACGCTACCCTTTATTAATTGGTGCTGGCTAAATAACAAAGCGATTTATCTCCCTGTTGTCCATCCTTTTACTCAAGGCCATTTACTGTTTCTTGAATACTTGCAGAAAAGTGAAATGACGATCAATCAATACGGCATTTATGAACCGACACTCAATATACAAAATATTATTTCTCCACACCAGCTCGATATTATTTTCACGCCGCTTGTGGCGTTTGACAGCAATGGAAACCGTCTCGGTATGGGAGGCGGTTATTACGATAGATTACTCGCGCCTTGGTTTAAAAATAAAATGGGCGGTAAACCGATAGGTCTTGCGCACGATTGCCAACAAGTGCAAAACATTCCCCATGAAACCTGGGATATCCCTTTACCTGAAATCATCACACCATCAAAACATTTTTATATAACTGATGGTACCTAGTGCAATCGATATATCTTGCTGCTTTTGGATTTCAACGTATTAAGGGCAAATCCTACAAAATAACTGATATAACGCAGTAAACTTAAATTCCAGGTGCAAAACTGTTAAAGTATGGCTATGAATAAAAATAAACAAATGTTTGAGCTTTATGTTGATCTCCTTGTAACTTCATTCAACGATACAACAGCAACTGGCTCAGCGAATCTTCTATACCCATCACACCTGAAGATATAGGTTTCAGCGAAAATTTAAAAAGCTTATACCCATGTGACGTAAAAGTGTAAATTCAGCAAGGGAAATAGTACCAAGGTGCTCGACATAAAATTGCCATCTCGATGATTAACTTCGTTAATCACCAAAGGTCGAATTAAAATAAAGACTTTAATTCCTAAGTAGTCATTCTACATAGAGATTTTAAAACAACACAGCTTAGTACTTGTTGCCTTGCCCTGCGGGGCACAAGCTCGAAAACCAAGACTGCGTTACAATAATCGAAAAGTGAATAACAATTACCTAATATTGTACCTTGTTCTGATTATCTAGCTTAAACCTGACAAAGCATTTTTATGTCACATGGGTATAGAGGCAAGGCATTGATTGAAGAGAATGGTTATTCCCTTGCAAAATCAATAACACCTTTAAAACTTGCCCTTTGGGGACAACTGAGTAAATCATCTTTTGCGTTGCAATACTCAAAAAGTGAATAACAATAAAGGGTTAAAGTATTTTTTAACCCTACCAATGGGAGCACTTCACATTGAACATAAATTACTCAAGTGGCCTGAAGCGAAGATCTTCAGGTGTGATTGATATATCAAAGCACAAAAAGCAACAATTTAGGCTTTGCATCAAGAGCTGGCATCAACTGCGCAACATCATAAAATAATATAAAAAGGACACACTATGAATCAGAACGAAAAGAAGAAACTAGCCGCTTTCGCTGCGCTTGAATATGTGCAACCGGATACAATCATTGGGGTAGGGACAGGATCAACTGTCATGTATTTCATTGATGCGCTTGCAACCGTTAAGCATAAAATTGACGGCGTGGTATCAAGTTCAGAAGATTCTACAAAAAAACTACAATCCTACGGGATCCAAGTTTTTGATCTAAATAACATTGATCAATTGAGTATTTATGTTGATGGCGCAGATGAAATCAATAAATATAAGCAGATGATAAAAGGCGGGGGCGCAGCACTAACACGGGAAAAGATCATCGCCACCGTTGCTAAGCAGTTTATTTGTATCATTGACGATACAAAAATCGTTGACATTCTCGGTGAATTCCCGTTACCCGTTGAAGTGATCCCAATGGCACGCAGTTATGCCGCGCGACAATTAATTAAGCTAGGAGGGCGCCCTGTATATCGTCATGGCGTGCTCACCGATAATGGTAATATCATTATAGACGTGCATGGTTTAAAAATCTCAGAGCCATTAAGATTAGAAGAAAACATCAACACCATTGAGGGGGTTGTCACTAACGGTCTGTTTGCAAAACGACCTGCTGACATAATATTAGTCGGCAGTGATGAAGGTGTTAAAATACAATAGAGAAAAAACATGTATACCCGTGTGACTGCTTTTTCAGTTGATCTGTTTTTTAGACCATTCACCTTCATGTTCGAAAAAGAATTTTACTTGCCACGCTGAAACAAAGTCGTAAAGCGATTAAAATTCCTTTATTTTATGAGTTCTACCTACAAAAATACAGTGATGAAGCTTTAATGGCTACGAAGATCTCACCATTTTGTATTACCCTTAGCGCCATCTGTTTAACAAATACACTGTGCATTTTTTGTCTTGCATGGAGTTACCATTCAAGATGAACAATTTAACAATATTCCATTCCCTTCGTGGGACCAAAAACAAAAACAACCCCTTTATTTAATAAAATTTGGATGGTTTTATCGAAAAAAGTAATTGCATCACTGGTTGGCGAATATTTTAAAATAAGTTCAATTACAATATCTAAACCATCAGCCTCAGGTAAAGTTTTTATCAACTCGCCCGACTCGAAAAAATACAAATAACTATTAATTTTTTCTTGTAGCGTAAAAAGATGAACATTTAGATCATCCCAAACAAGTGGATCAATAATTGTTAAGTAAACACGAAGCTCTTCTTTGACAATGCCAATAGCATCGATTTTGTCCGTTTCAATAACGCTCATCTCACTCGTTTGACCTCGCTTCTTTCCAAGCTAAAAAACCGCCTGTAATACTGTATGTATCAATAAAACCTTGTTCTACAAGGTATTGTGCAACGCCTTTACTGCCAACGCCTGAATAACAAATAACAAATAACGTAGTTTTAAAATCAGTCTCAGAAATAAATTGATTAATGTTTTCATTATTTAAATTAAACGCTCCTTCTACATGCTCTGTTGCAAATGAACCTAGATCTCTAATATCAACACATTTTACGGTTTCGTTTTGCATACGATCCATCGCGTCATGCACGCTAATACATTTAAACTCTGCCATCTAATTTCCTTAAAATGAAATGTAATTTTATTATAACAAAAATACGTTGTAAAGAATGAGCTCTGTTAACATAACAAAGGACACTATTGGTATTTATATTTGAAAATGTTAATGGTTAATCCCTTTTCAACTGTTAAACTTGTGTTGCCATCTTTTCATAAAATCGTGTTTATACTCATACAACCCAAATTTACACATTAAAATATAAGGAAAAATAATGTTACAATTTGTTGATCCCTACAATTATGACGTCCTTTTAAACGAAAAAGAAGCAAGGCTTAACAAGCAATTTTCAACGTTTAATTTACCTGTTTTAGAAGTATTTCAATCCCCGAAGCAGCACTACCGAATGCGCAGTGAATTTCGAGTTTGGCATGATGACGATGAACTTTATTATATTATGTTTGATAAGCAAACCAAACAAAAAATTCGCGTAGATCAATTTCCACCTGCGAGTCAATTAATTAATTCATTAATGCCGATATTAATTGATAAGTTGAAATCTGTAGATCTTCTTCGTCGCAAGTTATTTCAAGTCGATTTTTTGTCAACTTTGAGCGGTAAAATGATAGTGAGCCTCCTTTATCACAAGCAACTCGATGAGTTGTGGTTAAAACATGCAACACGCATCAGAGATGAATTATGCACGCAATTTAATGTTAATTTAATTGGCCGTGCTAAAAAGCAGAAAGTATTGATAAACAAAGAATTTGTCATTGAAAGATTAACCGTTGATGGTCAAATATTAACTTACCAGCAAGTTGAAAATAGCTTTACTCAGCCAAACACCAAAGTTTCAATAAATATGCTCGAATGGGCGATTGACTGTACACGAGAAAGCCAAGGTGATTTGCTTGAACTATATTGTGGTAATGGTAACTTTTCAATTGCATTGGCAAAAAACTTTAACAAGGTGTTAGCCACTGAAATTTCAAAAACATCGGTGCGCTCTGCACAATTTAATATTAAACAAAATAATATTTCTAATTTAACAATCATTCGTATGTCCGCAGAAGAATTTACCCAAGCAATTGAAAAGAAACGTACTTTTCATCGTTTAGAAGGAATTAATTTAGATGATTACCAATGCAATACTATTTTGGTCGATCCACCAAGATCAGGTCTTGATCATGCCACATTAAAAATGCTACAAACATACGATAATATTTTATATATTAGCTGTAACCCTGAAACCCTTTACCATAATTTATTGGTATTAAATAAAACACATGAAATAAAACGTTTCGCGCTATTTGATCAATTTCCATACACTCACCACAGCGAGGTAGGAGTATATTTAACTCAATGGTTAATTGTATGAGAAGGATCGATATGCACTCATTTCAAGCAAAAGTGATTTTTTGAAAGAGATTAGCTCGGATGTCAGCTAAATGCGCAACATTTCACCTATCAACGATTTGTTTCGCTAATCATTTGCCTAACGAATTAACCACAAAATGTTAATTATTGATTGTTTGCACCTTATTCTGATCCTCGAGAACATGCATAATGTTACATTTTTACGGCACATAGGCATAAGCTGCTAAATGGGTGGATCTGTTACCATCGCTTTTAGATAAGAGCCAATGATATTTAGTGAATGTTGATTTTTTATTTTTTGCAGTGCCCTATTCACATCAAGATCTTCTTGGTGTCCATCAATATCGATAAAAAAATTATATTTCCCAAATTGGGATTTTGTTGGCCGAGACACAATGGAGGTTAAATTAATTTTTTCCTGTGAAAATACATTAACAATACTACTCAATAAGCCTGGGCGATCATCTTCATTTTTGACGATTAATGTTGTTTTATAGTGTTCTTTTTTTAGTCTTACCTGTGGTAATTGCCCCAATACTAAAAATCGTGTTTGATTGTTTTTACAATTAGTAACATTTTCATGTATTAATTTTTTTTTCTCTACGCGATTTAGTGCATGCATTGGAATTATCGCACTCGCACCTGATCCTTTTTTCTGCGCAAGCACTAAAGATTCAATATTACTTTGTGTATTATGAATGATGATATTTTCAAACTGATTAATAAACTCAGAGCATTGCCCATGCGTAACGAACTGCACAAATAAATCGGTCACTTCTGAGTCATTTTCACAATCGGCAATAAACGCGAATTGAATTGGCAACATTAGCTCAGCAATAGCAACTAAGTCAGTATCAAGTAGCTTATCTAATACAACATGAAGATAGCCCTCTGATAAATTTTCTATTGGCAAAATACCAAGATCACATTCTTGGCCAATTGCCAAAAATGTGTCAGAAAGTGTCTTGTAGTAATGGGTTGTAAAAGAAGAAATCTGTGTTTTGATATATTGCTGCGCAGCCAAATCAGAAAAAGTGTCTTTAGGCCCAAGTGTTGCTATTCGATGCATAAAATACCTATACCCATGTTATCTTACTAATTTTATACATTGATAACATGGGTAACATGGGTAACATGGGTATATAACAATCACAATCTAATTATGCAAAGCTCATACTAGATTGTAATTTTTTCATTGCGACAACTTCAAGTTGCCTTATGCGTTCAGCTGAAACACTATAACGTAATGCTAAATCTTGCAGTGTTGTCTTTGGCTCTGATAACCAACGCGAATTAACAATATCTTGGCTACGAGGATCAAGCAATGATAGTGCCGAATGCAATTTCCTATTATTCGCCAGTTTTGTACCATGATCCTCAACCAGATTAGGAATATCAGCCGTTTTATCTTCAAGATACTGCACCGGTGCAAAGTTTTTTTCATCATCACCTTCATTGACCTCTAAATCAAATGAATGATCTTGTCCATTTAGGCGAGATTCCATTTCTAGCACATCTTTTGTTGCAACGTTTAAATGCTTAGCGACTGTCTTGACTTCTTCAGCACTAAACCAACCCAAACGTTTTTTTGATTTACGTAGGTTAAAAAATAATTTTCTTTGGGCTTTAGTCGTTGCAATTTTAACAACTCGCCAGTTGCGTATAACGTATTCCTGAATTTCTGATTTTATCCAATGTACCGCAAAAGAAACAAGACGCACGCCAACCGTTGGATCAAAACGTTTAACCGCTTTCATTAAACCAATATTTCCTTCTTGAATCAGATCTGCTTGCGCAAGCCCATATCCTGCATAGCTACTAGCAATATAAGCTACAAATCTAAGATGCGAAATTACCAATTTTTTAGCGGCTTCTAAATCAGCATTGAAAAATAAACGTTCAGCAAGATCTTTCTCTTCTTCAGCACTTAACTTTGGTAAGTGGCTGATAGAAAGAAGGTAAGATTCACTACTGCTTTTTGCCACTAACGCCATTGAGTTTACTTTATGACTCATGTTATCCTCCTAAATTTTACTATGTACAATTAATTTTTATATAGTAGTGATTATATTGAAATTAAGGTATATATGCAACTTTTAAAGTTAAAACGGAAAACTTTCGATGTTTATTTAGGCTCTATTTTAACCAAATACTGTTTTACTGAAATATAAGAAGCAACAAAACCTAATAGCGGTGCAATAATAATTAATAAAACAACATCTTTAGCATCCATCATCAAAATATTATATTTTATTTGATAAAGTGACATCAGCTGAGAAACCCCACCTTGTAGCCACTTCACCATCACGATTGTTAACAACCAAGCCAATAAACCACCTAAAAATCCATACCAAGCACCAGCATAAAGGTAAGGTCGCTGAATGTAATTATTTGTAGCTCCTAAGAGTTTAAATATCTCTATTTTTACACGTTGGTTTAAAATATTTAAGCGGATTGTATTACTCAAAATCAACAACACAGAGATCAGCAACAAGGTGGAAATAGCAATCACAACATCGACAACCAATGACACAATTGCTTGTAGTTTTGCAATCCACTCGATATCCACACTGACCAGATCAACACCTTCTTCATTTTTTAATTTACTCACCAGTAATCGATTACCTGCAAGATTTTTTCCAGCCTCCGTGGGGATAACAACCAACACAGCCGGAAACGGATTTTCATCAAGGTAATTGAGTGATTTAGAAAAACCAGACATTTTCTTAAATTCTTCAAGTGCTTGGTGACGTGAAATATATGTAACTAAATGAATATCATCGTAAAGTGCAAGCTTATTAATTAACACTTGGATCTGTTGTTCTGGCATATTTTTTTTTAAAAATAAATTAATTTCAGAGGCGCCATTCCATTGTGCACTGCCACGTTCAATATTTTTATAGATCACATTAAATACACAAGGCAACGATAGCGCAATACCTAATACAGCGGCAGTCATACACGTAGCAAATGGAGTTTTCCATAACGCACTAAAACTAGTAAACAATGCATGAATATTGTACCTAAAAAAAGCAGACACCTGCCCAATTAATGAAATTTTCGTGATGCGAGGCGACCCTGATAATACTTTTGACTTTTCTGATTCTTCAGACATTCCCACCTCTCACTAATCCATCATTAATCATCTCTCCACTTTTTAAAGTGAGTGTCCTATAACGCATTTTAGCAATTAGCCCTAAATCATGTGTCGCAATTAAAACGGACATTCCCATTTCATTTAGCGATTCAAATAAGCTTAAGATTTCTAATGATAATTTAGGATCAAGGTTGCCTGTCGGCTCATCGGCAAGTAATAAAGGCGGTTTATTAACAATAGCTCTTGCGATACCTATACGTTGCTGCTCTCCACCTGATAAATGGATTGGAGAGTATTTTTCTTTGCCTATTAGCCCGACCTGATCTAATGCAGCTAAACTTCTTCGCTTAATTTCATAAGCAGTATAACCCTCAATCAACAAGGGTAAGCCAACATTTTCTAGAACTGATTGATTCATTAACAAACGATGATCTTGGAAAATCATTCCAATATGGCGGCGAAGATAAGAGATGTTATTTCCTGTTATTTTGCTGATATCATTGCCATTTAAAGTAATTTTCCCTGTTGTTGGACGTTCCATTAAGCTAATTAACTTAAGTAAGGTACTTTTTCCTGATCCAGAATGCCCCGTTAAAAATGCCATTTCTCCTTTTTTAAGATGAAAATTAACACCCTGTAAAGCGATAAAATTAGCATCATAAATTTTGCTAACATTTTCAAATAAAATCATCGTTAATTTCTATCCTTTTGAAATTTTTCATTCGTATTTGCATCATTTATTGCTTGCACTATTGTATATGCCTATGCAGCAATACACATCTATCAAAACCTTAATTTTTGATAAAGAATAAACTATATCCATGTGACGTGAAGATGAAAAGTCAGGAAAACAAAATGTGCCGAACTACTCAGCATAAAATGAAGACCTTAATTCTTACCTGTCGTGCTAAGTCAAAAATTTATAACGACGTAAATTAGTGCAAGGATCAAAAACCAGCCCTGCGTTACATTGAAAAAGTACAACGCTACACATGTTACCTTAAGACAAAACGTCAGCAAGCCAAATTGTGCCGAAATGCGAGGCATAAAATTGCCGACTCGATGATTAAGAATTAAAATGAACAATTTAATGCTTAATGATGGTTTTCTATAGAGAATTTTTAACTTTTCTCATTACTCCAAGTTGGGTTACCCTTCGACTCACGAAATAAATTTATTATGATAAATAGCAGATAAAAGGTGTTTCTCCCTACGGAAGAGTAAAATACATCTGCAGAAATCAAAGCACTTTTACCACATATAATGTCAAGCTTTTGCCTATTTTAAGTTTTTTGGGATTTTTAAGATTATTCCAAAGTACCACATCAGATCTCTGTACATTAAATTTATAAGCAATGCCACCAACAGTGTCTCCATTTTTCACCTTGTAGATAAGTTTTATTTTATTATGAAGCTTTTGGCTTTTTATTATTAAAACATTACCTAATTTTAATGGTGATTTTTTGTTAAGCTTATTCCACTTAGCCATTTCGTCCACTGAAATACCATATAGGTGACTTAATTTCGACA
This sequence comes from Psychromonas sp., assembly GCA_023145575.1. Classification (GTDB taxonomy): domain Bacteria; phylum Pseudomonadota; class Gammaproteobacteria; order Enterobacterales; family Psychromonadaceae; genus Psychromonas. The sequence goes on along the minus strand of JAGLDN010000024.1, from coordinate 5,841 downwards.
AGTTATCACCTTCTACAACTGTATGTTTTAGTACGTTTTCTCTGGTAATAGTCGCAGTTAAAGGTCCTTTAATAAGTATTATTTGACCTAACCGCAAAACTTCGTTTTTCCTTAAATGATTCCATTTAAGCAGGTTATTCGTTGATACTTGATAATTTTGACTGATAGTCCATAGACTATCACCTGAAACTACTCGATGTTTAAAATGCGAATTATTACCTGAACCCAGAGCAACAAAAATTATTTTTGACGGCTGCAAGATCCTTAATTTTGTACCTAAACGCAATGGTTTTTTGATACTTAGATGATTCCATTTTGTAATATTACTCACTGTAACGTTGTATAAACGACTTATATCCCATAAAGTATCACCCTCGGCGACTGTATATACGACTTTAATCAACCTTACTTTAGATTTTGAGCTTGTATTAGCTTTTGAATAATGACGAACATTATGCTGCTCTTGTGCCTCTATAAACGCCAACCTTGCTTTATTTATACGAGGAATCTTCAATATTTCCCCTGATTTAAGGATCGTCCCCTTTAAATTATTTTCTTTTTTAAGCGCGTTTGTAGTAAGGTTATTTTTGTGTGCAATGACACTCAGACTATCCCCAGATCGAACAACATAATGAGCAAAACCTGGTTGAGTATCTTTATGTAACTGTTTTAAAAAAGAGGATGCCGTTTTTGTCGGAAGAAGAAGAGAATAAGGACCATTAGGCGGTGTTGCCCATGAATTTAATGCAGGATTAAGCAATTGGATTTCCGCAACACTTAAATTACAAAGCTTTCCTGCATAACTTAATGCTAATCGGGTGTCTGTTTTTACATAAGTCAATACTTGCTTATTTTTAAGTGGAGGTAGTTTAAAGCCATACTTTTCATGATGGCGCAAAATATCAATTAAAGCCAATAACTTTGGAACATATTCCTTTGTCTCTTCAGGCAACGGTAAGCTCCAATAATCGATTCGCTGGTGTTTTTTTTCATTTTCTTGAATAGCTCTTTGTACGCGACCTTCGCCAGAGTTATAAGCCGCAAATGTACATAACCAATCTTTACCAAGATATTTATGGGTGAGTTTCAAGTAAGCCAACGCAGCATCTGTTGAAAGGTATACATCCTTTCGTCCATCATACCAACGATTTTGTTGCAAACCAAAGCGCAAACTTGTTTGTGGCATGATCTGCCATAACCCCACTGCTCCAGAACTGGAGTATGCATGTGGATTAAATGAACTTTCTACAATAGGTAATAAAGCTATTTCAAGCGGTAAATGTTGTTTTTCTAATTTAGAAACAATAAGGTATAAAAAAGGCTCCGCCCGTTTTAATATTTGTTGTAGATGCTTAGGCTCTTTTAGTAATTTCTCTCGCTCTTTGGTTATTCGTGAGTTACTTGGAACGTTAATCGTAAAACCATCTGCTAACTTCTTCCAAAGGCTATCATAAGAAATGGGCTTTCCATCTTTATTGTTTTGTTGTGTTATTTGATCGTTTAAATCATATAATCCCGCTTTATTATCTAGAACATCAACTTTCACGATATTAGTTTGATTAGTGCTTTTTTCAGCAGAGACGACTCGCTTATGCAAAGAAGCAGGGACGACGCCCCTATGCAAAGATGTTGTTTGGCATCCAAATAAGAAAAAAATTAACAATAAGGGTATAAAATATTTCATCAATTCATCCGTACACTTTGTCTGAAAATAAGCAAAGGCTTATATTAGCTGAAACTACGGTGAAGTAAAGTCTAAAAGCGATCTTTATACAGACGAAGTTCTCTAAAGCAATCAATCGGCGTGGCAAGTAACATATTTAATTGATATTCTAAAGCATTAATTAATGATTTTTTTTCACAACGTAAAAAGGGATTAATTTTCTTTTCAAGCCCTATAGTGGTTGGTATTGTCGGCAATCCTTGCTGCCGCTTTTTAGATACTTGCTCAATATAAACAAGTAAATCTGAATTTTTAGGCTCAAGATGATGAGCAAAAGATAAATTATTTTGTGTATATTCATGTGCACAATAAATATTAATATCTGAGTCAAGCATTGCAACCCGTAACAAACTCGCAAACATTTGTTCAGCTGTGCCTTCAAAAATACGTCCGCATCCCGCAGAAAACAAAAGATCACCACAGAAGGCAACCTCTTTATTATAAAAAACAAGATGATCCAACGTGTGCCCAGGTGTTTCCATAACTGTTAGCGAATATTGCCCATCAAAGAAGGTTAAAACATCACCGTCCTTAACTTGATTTGTATTTTCAAATAATTTATTTTTACTGAAGACCTTAATGTTTTCTGCCGTCTCAAGCAGTTCATTTACGCCGCCAATATGATCATGATGATGGTGTGTTAACAATATCGCGTCTAAAGTAATGTTTTGAGATTTTAGCATTTCTAAAACAGGGTTCGCATCACCTGGATCAACAATAATGCAACGCCCAGAGCGCTTTTCTTTTATTAGCCAAAAGTAGTTATCATCAAAGCCTTTTATTGTTAGTATATTAACCACGTTAATTCCTTAGTATAAAATAATTGAGGGCGGTATAAACCCATGTGACTTCAATATACTTTGTCAGGCATAAGAACAGGTGTCAGACCAAGACACAACATGAGTTAATAGTAATTATCTTTTCGGATGCTGTAACGTAGAGCTGGCATTCGATCTAAAACCTCACAGAACAAGGCAACTGCCCAATCTTCGTCTCTAGATCGTGATATGATTTCGACTTAGATTAGAATGACTAGGCTTCAATTTTATGCTTAGTCTATTGGCACAATTTGCCTTTCTGACTTTTCATCTTGAAGTAACATAGGTATATATATGAAAATAGCAAAGACCGCGCGCATTCTGCCGCCTCTTGAGAGCTGGCAGCAGTTACCTTACGGCATGGATTTACTTGCACAAACTCAAGAGCGAATTCGACAGTACCTACCACGCGCTTTTGGATACCACCTTTTAAAAATAGGTCATTTAAGCAGTGCTATTGATACATCAGAATCAACTATTCTTCATCAAATCAATTGCGCACCAAGTGGTAATAAAATTGGATTATTCGCGGATTTTAAAGACTTGCCACTAAAAAAGTCCAGTATTGATTTGTGTATTCTAGCACATGAACTTGATTTTTCTAATGATCCTCATCAGCTACTCCGCGAAATTCAAAGAGTCTTAACACTTGATGGCATATTAATTATCAGTGGATATAATCCCATCAGTTACTTTGGATTACGATCGTTATTCAGATCTAAAAAGCAACAAACAGCGCGATTATTCTCCCCTAATCGCGTGATAGACTGGCTACATTTGCTAGGCTTTGAAATACAACAAAAACAACATTTTGGTTTTTTGAGCGGTTATAACCCCAGCAAAAATAAAGGATATATTTCGGCGTGTATAGAAAAATTTGGCCTGCGTTATTGCCCCGTTTTTTGCAGCGTTTACTTTCTTGTTGCAAAAAAACAAAGCGTACCGATGAGACCCATTATAACGCCTTTTACGTTTACAAAAAAGACCATCATAGGCGGTCAAGCAGCCGCAACAAGAAATAGTGCATCCAAAAGTTCTCACACTATACCTTTATGACGTAAAGATGTAATGTCCTTTTCTCGCATGGATGTTAGATCAAGCTATAATTAACTGATGTTACGCATTTGATGCCTGTGCGTAATGCAAAGCCTCAATTGCTACTTTTTGTGCTTTGATATATACACATGTGACGCAAAAATAAAACATCCGGCATGAACTCGATGATCAGAATAAGGCGCAACATTTGACCTTTCAGCGATTAGCTGTGCTAATCATTTTTAGATAGAATCAACAAAAAATGTTAATTATTGATTGGTTACTCCCTTTTCGATTGATGCAACGCAAGGCTACATTTTTTCATAATAAGCCGTGTTAGCGCAGCAACGCCCTGGACAACTTGTACCAATCAACAAAGTGATAACATGCCGACTTAGAACGATTAGTTAAGAATTAAAGTTTTTATTTTTAATTTTCCCGTCAGGTGATTAACGTCATTTCTGAGCAAATATAATATTCCTTCACTACCATCTTTGTTTTTAAAGATTTGTCGATGTAAAAGAATTGCTACATCCATTGCTTTTACCCAACCGTAGATCGGCGTTTCTGACCAATCCAATGAATCTATTCAAAGAAAGCACTTGTCATTTAGCTTCTCTATTTAACACAATTAAACGGTTATTTTTTCATGAATAAATATCATGTTAACAATTGCTTAAAACCAACTGTCAGCCAATACGCAGCAAAATTTCAATTTATTTTTTACATTCGTCAAGCATGAATATAAAGTCCTCTTTTTTAGGGGGCTACACTTTCTTTTTAGTTTTTGGATCGCAACGTCAGAATATTGAATATTTTTGGTAATCAGCTTAAAGGCAAATAGGATCCTTGATTGTCCAGCATGACAAATACAATCGAGTTAGTTTATGCCTTTGGCTCAGCGACTACAGTATGATCAAAGTCCCTGCTAATAAGCTCATTTTCATGCGAGAATGGTTAAGAGTGAACTGTGTCGTCAAAGATTAAAACGAGATCATCAGACTCAATTTTCCGAACCTCTTTTTTTACATTTATCCACAAGTCAGCAGAAGTGAACTGTTTGTGAGATAAGAAGCGAGTCATTTGATCGTCACTAATATCTCAATCTAGAAAATTCGAGAAGCCAGTTGCAGTTGCATTGCTGAATTTACACTTTTACGTCACATGGGTATAAATATAAAGCTCAAATATTTGTTTATTTATATTCATAGCGGTACTTTAACAGTTTTTCACATGGCATTTTAGTTTACTGCGTAACATCAGCTACCTAAAAAATATTATTGACTGTTGTTACACAACAGCCTTGATAAATTGCAGCTCATCAAATACATGTCGAGTTACTTTCAGATATGATTTATTTTTTGATGCCAATGTATTTAATGTCTGTTTTATTCAAGCATTCAAGTTTTACTATTGAATAAAGCGGCATGAAAATATGCTTTCTCTGGATTCTATCCCCCTGGTTGAGCAATTTACCGTATGATCAAAGTGCCAACAAATAATACTAATTACATTCATTATGTAATCTAAATTTTTGATGGGCAAAACAGCTTAACATGGGGCAGAAGGTTAAGTAACTTGCTGTTTTTTATGAATATTATAACGCAAAATCAACTTATTTTAAGCACTTAAATAGAAAAGCTATTTGTTGTAATTAGTCTGAACTCGTTAATCCCCGAATGGAAAATTTTATGCCAAATATCTCAGCACAATTTTCGTTACCAACAATGAATTAATGAAGCATAGGGATATAAATTTACTGATACAAAAATTTAGTAAAAATTAACTGCTTAACTGGTTGAACATTCGTCTCACTTTTTAGAGCAGTATTTACCGCAGTAATACATTGTTTTCGAATGTTTTCACGTTGCCCTGCCGATTTAATGACATCTGCTTGCTGGCTACTCAACACATCTATAATTTGATCCCTTATTAACGGCTCATGTTTATCAAGTATTTTCAAATCTTGTTTTGATTTCACTAATAATTCAACCTTAACTCGAATATAACCTACACGCTTACCTGAACTTAAGTAATTTGCGATGATATCTGGTTCAAGTACAAAGTACTGATAATCAGCATTAATTTTATCTTGCGGTTGATCGTCTTTTGCTTGTTCTTGCGCTGCATTTGCTTGTTCTTCCGCTGCATATGAAGGTAATACAACACAGGATGTTAAAAATAACAACAGGGCTAGTCTTTTAAACATAATGTTTCCTTATTAATTACTAATCCATTTGAATTAACTGATGTTACGCAGTTGAG